>JBJFHS010000357.1:0-6397 GCA_051893885.1 Eubacteriales bacterium | reverse complement strand
TCATAAGGAGGTGGCTTCGGAACCTCCTTATGCGCCCTCCGCGCAGGAGATAAAATAAATTTAAAAGGCATCGCCTTTTATTCCTCTTTTCCCCCACCGCCGCGCAGGAGATAAAAATACCACATCAAGAACATATTTTCTCAATCCCCTATTGACTTCAAAAGAACATTTGTATATAATATACCTGAAAAAAACGCAGTATTGTAAGAAAACAAAAGGAGGCTGTATGCCAAAGTATATATCCGTACACGGAGCACGGGTCAATAACCTCAAGAATATCGACGTAAATATCCCGCGGGATGAGCTTGTCGTCATAACCGGTCTGTCCGGCTCGGGAAAATCGTCTCTCGCGTTTGATACCGTCTACGCGGAGGGCCACAGAAGATTCGTCGAATCCCTCTCGTCGTACGCCCGTATGTTCATCGGTCAGATGGATAAGCCCGACGTCGACTCAATCGAGGGCCTCTCCCCCGCAATCTCAATCGACCAGAAAACCACCTCGAAAAACCCGCGCTCCACTGTCGGCACAGTCACCGAAATATACGACTACCTCCGTCTCCTTTACGCCAGACTCGGCATACCGCACTGCCCTAAATGCGGCAAGGAAATCCGCCAGACGTCGCAGGACACCATAATCGACAAAATAATGGAGCTTGAGGACGGAGAGCGCTTCATGGTTCTCGCACCGGTCGTCCGCGGCAAAAAAGGCCGGCACGAAAAAGTCCTCGCCGAGGCTAAGAAAAACGGCTACGCGAGGGCGAGAGTCGACGGAATCATCTACGACCTCGGGGACGATATAGAGCTCGACAAAAACCTCCGCCACAATATCGAAATCGTAATCGACCGCCTTGTAATGAAACGTGAGCTGCGCGTCCGTCTGTCGGATTCGGTCGAGTGCGCGCTTCGTGAGGCCGACGGCTCGGTCATGATAGTCACCGTACCGCGCGAGGGAGAGGCCAAGGAAATGGAGTTCTCCACCAACTACGCCTGCCCGGAGCACGGAATCAGCTTCGGTGAGCTTGAACCGCGGATGTTCTCGTTCAACAATCCCTTCGGCGCGTGTCCGACCTGCTCAGGTCTCGGCGTTCTGCGTTCGGTCGACCCCGAAAAGATCATCCCAGACAAAAGCCTCGCTCTGTCAGAGGGTGCGATTGCGGTAAACGGCTTCAAAACCCTGACCGACGAGAGCTGGAACGGCCCCCTGATCCTCGCGGCAATCGAAAAATACGGCGCGACGCTCGATATGCCCATCAAGGACTATCCCAAAGCGGCATACGACGTGCTCCTCCACGGATTGCCGGATAAGCTCACAGTCACGCGGTACTTCAGCGGCGAGGGACATACCCAGACCGTGGCTTTCGAGGGCCTGCTCCGGATCATCGAAAACAAAGCCCAGCCAAACGCATGGGATCACGAGTATTACGACCAGTTCCTCACCGACCGCGAATGTCCCGAGTGCCACGGCGCAAAGCTCAACCACGACGCGCTCGGAGTAACAGTCGGCGGCAAAAACATACATGAGTTCTGCTCCATGTCGATAACTGACGCACTTGAGTTTACCTCATCCCTGACCTTTTCCGAAAGCGAAATGGCAGTGGCGCGGGAAATTTTAAAGGAGCTGAAGTCGCGGCTCGGCTTTCTCAACTCCGTAGGGCTCAATTACCTGACTCTCTCCCGCAAATCTGCAACACTGTCGGGCGGAGAGGCGCAGAGAATCAGGCTGGCCACACAGATAGGCTCGGCTCTCGCAGGGGTGCTGTACATCCTCGACGAGCCGTCAATCGGACTTCACCAGCGCGACAACGGAAAACTGATAAACACCCTCAAAAACCTGCGCGACCTCGGCAACTCGGTAATCGTAGTCGAGCACGACGAGGAGACGATGCAGGAGGCGGACTATATAATCGACATCGGCCCGGCTGCCGGAGTCCACGGCGGAGAGGTCATAGCCTGCGGAACACCGGCTGAGGTCGCGGCAAACGAAAATTCAATCACCGGCGCGTATCTCTCCGGCAGAAAGAAAATCGAGGTTCCGCAAATCAGAAGAGCCGGAAACGGAAAATTTCTGACAGTGGTCGGCGCGAAGGAGAACAACTTAAAAAATATCGACGTGAAATTCCCGCTCGGCTGCTTCACCTGCGTGACAGGCGTCTCCGGCTCGGGAAAATCATCTCTCGTCAACGCGATTCTGTACCGCTCTCTCGCAAAACAACTGATGCGCGCCATCACATATCCCGGGAAGCACGACAGAATCGACGGAATCGAAAACCTCGACAAAATTATCGCCATCGACCAGTCTCCCATCGGCCGCACACCGCGCTCGAATCCCGCGACATATACGGGCCTGTTCAACGACATCCGCGCACTGTTCGCAAAGACACCGGGCGCAAAGGCGAAGGGATATACAAGCGGCCGTTTCTCGTTCAACATCAAGGGCGGACGGTGCGAAGCGTGCGAGGGCGACGGCGTGAAGAAGATCGAGATGCACTTTTTGCCCGACGTGTACATCACGTGCGACGTTTGTAAAGGCAAGAGGTACAACCGTGACACGCTCGACGTAAAATACAAGGACAAAAGCATAGCGGACGTGCTTGAAATGACGGCTGAGGAGGGCGCAGAGTTCTTCCGCGATATCCCGAAGATCGCATCAAAGCTGAAATGCCTGTGCGACGTAGGTCTCGGATACATCAAGCTCGGTCAGTCGTCGACCACACTGTCGGGAGGAGAGGCGCAGAGAGTCAAGCTGGCGACGGAATTATCGCGCCGTGCGACAGGAAAGACGCTGTACGTGCTCGACGAGCCGACGACGGGACTTCACTCCGCGGACGTGGACAAGCTCATCGGAATATTGCAGACTCTGACCGACGGCGGAAACAGCGTCATAGTAATCGAGCACAACCTCGACGTGATAAAGTGCGCGGACTACATCATCGACATGGGTCCCGAGGGAGGAGACGGCGGCGGAGAGGTCATCGCCTGCGGTACCCCCGAGGAGGTTGCACAATGCGAAAACTCATACACCGGCCGGTATCTCAGGCAGAAGCTCGGTAACATAGATGGATAAGCCGGAAAATTCCATTAAAAATAAAAACCCGGCTGTCTCAAATTTTATTAAAAATAAATAATTGACAAAAAAAACAGCGCGTGATATAATTTATTCATAACATGGATAAAAGCAATGATGGGGAACAAGGATTTTTCACTCTGCTGTCCAGAGAGCTGCCGCAGTCTCACACGGAAGCGTGGGATGTCAGGTGCAAGGCAGTCGGCAGGAAAAGTTCAAGCTCACCCCTGAGCAGCCGCCCAAAAGGTCTGTCTCGTTTCTGAAACGGAGAAAGACCCGTAGACGCGGACGGAAGCACACCGTTACAGGTGCAGGGCATAGTAAGTGCCTGAATGAGGGTAGTAATAACTGATTTATTGCCGAAAAAGAGTGGTACCACGGGCTATAATCGCCGCGTCTCTTTAGCTTTGACTGTATACAGTCTCAGTATAAGGAAGCGCGGTTTTTTTGTTTTTCTTCCACCCCTCTCAAACGCACCGGAATGCCGTATTTTACAAAACCACCACACAATAATGGAGTAAAAACACAAGGAGCAAACAAGCAAATGAAAATTTCTTTCTCAACTCTCGGATGTCCCGATTTTGCATGGACGGATATCTATTCCCTCGCAAAGGATTTCGGCTTCTCCGGTATAGAAATGCGCGGTCTCGGCGGCGATATCTTCTCAGTTCATGCCTCCCCCTTCAAACCCGAAAATTTAGCGGAAACCAAAGCCCGCCTCAAAAAGCTCAAGCTCGAAATCTGCTGCCTCTCCTCCGGATGCGCACTCCGCTTCCCCGAAAAGCATGAGGAGACAATAAGCGAGCTGAAGGAGTATATTTCCCTCGCACATGAACTCGGCACACCATATATCCGCGTTCTCGGAGACCTCACCGCAGAGCCCACCACCGACTTCGACGACAGTTACGTCATTGAACCCATGAAACAGCTCGCTCCCATCGCTGAGGAAGCAGGCGTCACACTTCTCATCGAGACAAACGGCGTCTATTCCGATACCGCGCGCCTTGCAGACGTCCTCGCACAGATCGGAAGCGACAGCGTGGCGGCTCTCTGGGACTTCAACCACCCCTACCGCTTCCACGGTGAAATGCCCGAGACAACTATCAAAAACCTCGGCGCGTTCATCAAGCACGTACATATCAAGGACTCCGTGGAGGTAAACGGAAAGGTCGAGTACCGCCTTGTAGGTGAGGGTGATCTCCCCCCGATGGCGGAATATATGAAAGCGCTCCGCTCGCTCAACTACGAGGGATATATCTCTCTCGAATGGCTCAAGCAGTACGCCCCCGAGCTCTCCGACGCCGGAATCGTGTTCCCCCACTTCGCCCACTTCATGTCGCAGTACCTCGGCAATACACAGAGCGAAACCCGCCTTCAGAAGTCAAACCGCGGCGACGGATATTATGTATGGGAGAAAAACCACCTCATCGACCTCACCTTCCCGCAGGTTCTCGACCGTATGTGCGAAGAATTCCCCGACCAGTGGGCATTCCGCTACACCACCTGCGATTACAGCCGCACCTATCCCGAGTTCCGCGACGACGTCGACACCTTCGCCCGCTCACTCATCTCACTCGGCGTAAAACAGGGTGACCACGTCGCTATCTGGGCAACAAACGTCCCCCAGTGGTACATCACGTTCTGGGCAGCAGTAAAAATCGGCGCGGTTCTCGTCACGGTCAACACCGCATATAAAATCCACGAAGCCGAATACCTCCTCCGCCAGTCAGACACGCACACCCTCGTAATGATAGACGGCTACAAGGACTCTGACTACGTCGGAATCATAAAAGAGCTCATACCAGAGCTTGAAAACGGCGGTGACAGCGCAGATACCGTAAAGCCCATCCACAGCCGCCGCCTTCCCTTCCTGCGCAACATCATAACCGTCGACTCAAGGGTAAACGGATGCCTCACATGGGACGACGCAATCAGCCTCGCCGACAAAACCCCCGTTGAAGCGGTTTACAGACGCGCAGCCATGATAAACAAGGACGACGTGTGCAATATGCAGTACACCAGCGGCACCACCGGCTTCCCCAAGGGCGTAATGCTCACCCACTACAACGTCGTAAACAACGGCAAGGCTATCGGCGACTGCATGGACCTCTCCACCGCGGACAGAATGATGATTCAGGTTCCCATGTTCCACTGCTTCGGAATGGTGCTTGCGATGACCGCGTCAATGACACACGGCACCACGATGAGCCCCATCCCCGCCTTCTCACCGAAAAAGGGCCTCGACTGCATCAACAAGGAAAAAATCACCGCATTCCACGGCGTTCCCACAATGTTCATCGCAATGCTCGGCCACGAGGACTTCCCGAAAACCGACTTTTCGCATATGCGCACAGGCATCATGGCCGGCTCTCCCTGCCCGATCAAGGTAATGGAGGAGGTCATTGAAAAAATGCACATGGACGAAATCTGCATAACCTACGGTCAGACCGAGGCATCCCCAGCCACAACCATGTCAAAGACCACCGACTCGATCGAAGCGAGAGTCAACACCGTCGGAAGCGCGATTTTCGGCGTCGAGTGCAAGATCGTCAACCCCGAAACCGGCGAGGACTGCCCCGACAACGTCGACGGAGAATTTGTCGCCCGCGGATACAACATAATGAAGGGCTACTACAAAATGCCCGAAGCAACCTCAGCCGCAATCGACGCTGACGGATGGCTGCACACCGGCGACCTCGCGAGACGTCTTCCCGACGGATACTACAAAATCACCGGCAGAATCAAGGACATGATTATCCGCGGCGGTGAAAACATCTACCCGAAGGAAATCGAGGACTTCATCTACACCTACCCGAAAGTACAGGACGTGCAGGTTATCGGCGTCCCCGACAAGCAGTACGGCGAGGAAATCATGGCGTGCGTCATAAAGAGACCCGACGTCGACTGCACCGAAGAAGAAATCAAGGACTACGTGAGATCGCACATGGCAAAGCACAAGGTTCCCAGATACGTAACGTTCGTAGACTCCTTCCCGATGAACGCGGCAGGCAAAATCCTCAAGTACAAAATGCGCGAGGAAATGAAAAACCGCCCCGAATTCAAGGAAGCCGCCGGAATCGTGACAGCCTGACCCCCCCTTAGCCTCCTCGCTTTATTAATATAAAAAAGAGCCGCCCCGCATCCCGTGAATCTTTCAGCGGATTTCCGAAGATGCCGGACGGCTCTTTTGACTCTTTCTCACACTTTTATTATATGCATCAGCTGTCTGATTTAGTACTGAATTTAGTTAGTTCATGGGTGGAGCAAGGGGGAGACGAGGGGACGCGGACGCTTCTTGTAAGAAGCTTGGCAAGAACTTCAATCGGTTGTTAT
>JBJFHS010000356.1:0-6400 GCA_051893885.1 Eubacteriales bacterium | reverse complement strand
AGCCGAGGTAGATAATCTCCTCTCCGTCCGGCACGTTTTTCTGCGCTTCCTCAAGGGAAAATGCCGGCAGAGAAGTTATGTCTGAGAGCAGCGCTGCGTATTCGGCGGTGCTTCCGGTGTTTGAGGTGTATATAATTGCTTTCATCTGTATCTTCCTCATCAGATTTCCACATATTCGAGCGAGGGAAGAGCGGGTTTTATCTTCGGCTCGCGCTTCAGCGGATCGTATGTAAAGGCGCGGCACCTGTGAGAGGCGGTGACAATTCCACGCTTTTCGCACAGCATCGTGTCGGGGTCGGAGAGTGCGGACGCCTTTTCACAGTATTTACAGTATTTTTCGATTTCAGGCTTGTTTTTCATCTAAATAAATCCGACGGTCATAAATAACCTTCCCAAACATTATATTTATTACATTTATACCCATATTATTATATTAAATATTCGCCGAAAAATCAATACTTAGCGCTAAAGTTCTTATTTTTGCTGCATTTGTCACAATATACGCACAGTACGGACAGTACAATCATAGCTGAAATGACACGGAACACGGGATACTGACATGAGCCGACATCTTTTATCGCAGTACACGGCTGCATCGGAAGCACGGTTTCGTATATCGCGGCTGAAACGGCACAGGTAAATCCGACAATTAACTTTGAAACGGTGAAATAACTCAGCGGAATTGACGAGCGGGAGGTGATGTTGTATGTCTGCATGAATACCGACAGCGAAGTGAACCCGACCGCAAATCCACTTGCCGCCGCTCCGATCACACCCGACCTCACCGCACCCATGTATGCTCCGCCCGAAAACTCGAGAACAGCGGCGAAAAACAGTGACAGCGGAGGGATGAGCTCGGTCAGAATCGCGCGGAGTATGCTGAAAAATGTTATGTACGCCGTCACGTTCAGACAGGCTGCGGAGGTTCGCGAAATGGATCCACACACTGACGAGGCAAAATTACGCCCGACTTCATGTTCACTCTGATTTACACTCTGCACAGTGATGTTCTCACCTTTTTTCATCCGTCTGCCGCATACCGCACCGAAAACTATAATTGTAACTATCGAGACAAGGTACAGAACCGCCCCGAACCGCACGTCTCCCCACCATCTCCCGACTGAGCCGATGAGAAACGCAGGTGACGCACACGACGAAAGAGCCACGAGAAGCGAAGCCTCACGCAGACTGATTTTACCGCTGTCGTACAGGCTTTTGGTTCCCGCCGCACCAACAGGAAAACCGCAGACAAGTCCCGTCAGAATCACCGGAGAAGTGCATCTCGGCAGTCTGAACATTCTGTCGGTCGGAATATGCCGGTAAATCGGCTCAAGCAGGTCAAGCTCAATTATCACCGACGAAATCACCATGTACGCGAAAAGCGGTGGAATTACATTGTTCACCGAGATGAGCAGGGCGTTTTTTGCCGCCTCTGAGGCACTGTCCTCAAAAAAGAGAAGAAGGAACAGCAAAACAGCAAACACAAGAGCGGAAAGGGAAGATAAGATTTTGTTTTTCATAAGCACTCCGAAATCAGCCTCCGAGGTATTGCGCGGATTTTTGCAGCATAAGCTGTAACATAAATTCACAGTAACAATATATGTTGTCGGAGGGATTTCTTTGCGGACTGATAATAAAAATAAGAAAAAACATAAAAACCGGCGCAGAAAACTTTATGAGAGGATAGCGGATTTCTGCGAGGTTCCGGCGGATATGGTTTCAAATGTCCCGGTTTTTGAGATACGCGGTCACCACGAGATTGAAATAACCGGCTGCGACGGAATACTCGAGTACAACGACAGGATAATCATACTCACCGTCGGAAGGGACAGATTCACGGTTACGGGCGAGTTCCTTGTGCTCTCGGATTTCAGGGACAACGTGCTTTTCGTGCGCGGAAATATAAAATCGGCATCGTTCGGTGTCTGTGACGGATGCGAGGGAGGGATGAGCGATGCTTAAAGGTCTGCGGCAGTTTTTCTGCGGATGGAGAGATGTGACGGTTTCCGCCGAATGTGCAGCTGAGGTTTTCGATATCATGTACAAAAATGGCATAGCATTCGAGCGCGAAAAACGCCTTGATTCGGGAGGAATTTCCTTTACCGTGCGCGAATCCGGGTGGAAAATTCTCTCGTCCGAGGCGGAAAAACGGTGCATATGTCTGAACTTCTCAAGCGTTCACGGACTGCCGCAAGCTCTGAATTTCATGAAAAAACGCCCGATGCTGCCCGCCGGTTTTCTTGTTTTTCTGATCTGGATGAGCTATTCTTCAAAAATCATCTGGGATATAAAGATAGAGGGAAACACCAAAACCGACAGCGCGGAGATTATCTCACTCCTTGATGAGCTGGGCTGCGGAATCGGCGACTATTACCCGAAAATCAATTTCAATCAGCTTCACGCAGACTACGCGGCAAAGCAGCACGACATAGCGTGGCTCAGCGTATTCATGAACGGAACGGTTGCGGAGGTGCAGGTGAGGGAGCTGTACGCCGACACGCGTGAAAAGCATCCGTTGGGAACTTATGCCAATGTGGTCGCCGGATGTGACGGAATTGTCGAGGATATAAACGTCTTCGAGGGGCAGGCTTGCGTTGTGCGCGGTCAGCTTGTCCGAAAGGGTCAGGTGCTCATTTCCGGTGTGGTTGAGGGAAAGGACGGAGAATTCAGGTACGAATACGCAGCGGGTGAGGTCAAATGTAAAACCAGCGATTCCGTAAGCGAAAAAGTCAGCCTGATACAGCAGAAAAAGGTCTACACGGGTCGTGAAAAAACAAAATACAGCATAAAAATTTTCAAAAATTCGATAAATCTTTTCATAAAGGGTGGAATTGAGTACAGTGTTTATGATAAAATAGATATGATAGAGAAACTGTGTCCATTCGGGCTCTGTGAGGTGCCGGTGTGGATAAATAAAACCGTGTACAGGGAATACGAACTTGTCGATGAAGAAATCAGTGCGGACGATGCGGGAGAGAGAGCCATGACCTCGCTGAACGAAAAAATACGCGCCCTGACTTCTGACGCCGAGCTTGAGTACAAGGAAATGCGCTCGGGCTTTGTTGACGGAGAGTACACGCTCGAATGTATGCTCTACCTCAGCCGCGATATAGGCGTGACAAGAGAATTCACGGTCGGAGAAAACAATACTCAACAATAAATATAAAATATACTGAAAGTAAACGGAGAAAAAATGGCAGCAAAAAAAATAAACACATCAACCTCGGAAATGACGGCGAAGATATTCGGAAGCTACGATAAAAACGTCACGCGTCTCGAACAGGAATTCGGAGTGCGTATTTACAATATTCAGAATCAGTCCGACGACGGCGACACAATTGTAATAGAGGGCGAGATTGATAACGTAAATCAGGCTTACGATGCCGTGTCGTATCTTAAAAAAATCGCCGCGATAGGGGATGAGCTTACGGATCAGAGCGTCGATTATACGGTTTCAATGGTAAAGGACGGACGGCTCAGTGAGCTCGCGGCATTCGATGACGACTGCTTTTTCGTCACCGCAAAGGGAAAGCCCGTCAAAGCAAAAACTGTCGGACAGAAAAAATACCTCGAGGCGATAAAGAAAAACACAATAGTGATAGGCGCAGGCCCTGCCGGAACTGGAAAAACCTATCTCGCGGTTGCGGCTGCGGTCAAGGCGCTCAGAGCACATGAGGTGTCCCGGATAATCCTGACCCGTCCGGCAGTCGAAGCGGGAGAGAGGCTCGGATTTCTTCCGGGGGATCTGCAGAGCAAAATCGACCCATACCTCAGACCGCTGTACGACGCGCTGTACGAAATGCTCGGTGCTGAGTCATGCGCAAGGCTTATCGAAAAAATGACTATTGAAATAGCCCCGCTGGCATACATGAGAGGACGTACCCTCGACGACTCGTTTATAATCCTAGACGAGGCGCAGAACACCACGCCGGAGCAGATGAAAATGTTCCTCACCCGACTCGGAAACGGCTCAAAAGTTGTGGTAACGGGAGACCTGACCCAGACAGACCTTCCGAGAGGGACGAAAAGCGGACTGTCGATAGCGGTACAGATACTCAGAAATATAGACGACATCGCGGTTCACGAATTTACGGAGCGTGATGTGGTGCGTCACAGACTTGTGCAGAAAATCATCATGGCATACGACAAATATGACAGGGACAGAAAGGTGAAGACCGACGAGAAACGTGAAAAAGTCAAGTATCACGCGAACAGAGGACACGAAAATAAAAAATGAAGCTGAAGATTTACTTTTCAAATGAACAGAATAAGCTGAAAGCGGGTTTTTCGCTGAGACATCTGATAAAAAAAGCCGTAAAAACCGCACTTGAATGTGAAAATTTTACGCGCGACTGCATGGTTTCGGTCACGTTCACCGACAACGCACAGATCAGGGAAAAAAACCGTGAATTCAGAGAAATAGATGCGCCGACCGACGTGCTGTCTTTCCCGATGTACGACATGAAAAACGGGGATATGCCGCTTGAGGGTGAGATCTGCGAGCTGGGAGACATCGTTCTCTCGCTTGAGAGGGCACAGGAGCAGGCGAACGAATTCGGACACAGCTACGAGAGGGAGTGCGCGTTTCTGACAGTTCACTCGGTTCTGCACCTTCTCGGATACGACCATGTCAACTCGGAAGAAGAAGAAAACGAAATGCGAGAGCACCAGAGAGTGATAATGAAAAAGCTCGGACTTGAAATAAAACAGAATTAATGGAGTAATAAAATGACAAGAACAGCATTTATAGCAATAGTAGGCAGACCCAATGTGGGCAAAAGCACCCTTATGAACCATCTTCTCGGCGAAAAGGTGGCGATAGTTTCACCGAAGCCGCAGACCACCCGCAACCGCATCGCCGGAATTCTGACAAAGGGCGAGGACCAGTACGTTTTCCTCGACACACCCGGGGTACACCGCGCGAAAAACAAGCTCGGCGAATATATGATGAAAACCGTGCGTTCTTCGGTCGGTTCGGCGGATGCGGTGATTCTGATTGCGGAGGCGGGATATCCGGCAGGGGAGATTGAAAAAAATCTCATCGGACAGATAAAAAAAGCGGAGCTGCCGTCAATCCTCGTGCTCAATAAAATCGACCTTGTGAACCGCGAAAAGCTCGCCGAAACCATAGCTGACTACGCCGCGCTGCACGATTTTGACGCCGTTGTGCCGACCTGTGCGGAAAGCGGAAAAAACGTCGAGATTGTGCTTGAGGAGGCGGAAAAGTTCCTCTACGAGAGCGACTGGATGTTTGACGAGGACAGCCTCACCGACCAGCCCGAGAGACAGATTGCCGCCGAGATGATACGCGAAAAGCTCCTGCGCACCCTCTCCGACGAAATTCCCCACGGCACCGCAGTAGTGATCGAGGAGTTCACTGAGGACGACAGAATGATAAGAATCCGCGCCGAGATATACTGCGAAAAACAGTCTCACAAGGGAATAATCGTCGGCAAAAACGGCGAAACGCTCAAGAAAATCGGCACCTACGCGAGGGAGGACATGGAGGCGTTCTTCGGCGTCAAGGTGTACCTCAATCTCTGGGTCAAGGTCAAGGAAAAGTGGCGTGACGATCAGCTCTCGCTCAACTCCTTCGGCTTCAAGCCCGAGCAGAATATGTGACTGCCGCCCTTCTGAATCAGCGCAATGAACGAAAAATACACTGAGTTAAGCGGCCTTGTCATCCGCGAGGTAAAAACCGGGGAGAGCGACAAAATCCTCACCATACTGACTGCTGAAAATGGGCTCATCACTATATCCGGCAAGGGAATGACGAGCCTGAAAAACAAATACGCCGCCTCGTCCCAGATTTTCACCTACAACACGTATCAGCTGAAAAAGCGCGGGGACTATTACTACATCGCCGACGCGTTTCTCATCGAGCCGTTCATGAATATCCGTGCCGACATCGAAAAGCTCTCCCTCGCGAACTATGTATGCGATGTGGCGCACGACCTCGCGCTTGAGGAAGTCGGAGACGAGGAGCTTCTTCCGCTCGTGCTGAACACGCTCTTTGCAATATCGAATCTGAACCTGCCGCTCGCTCAGATAAAGGGCGCGTTCGAGTTCCGCTCTGCCGTAATCGAGGGCTTCATGCCGGATCTGAGCGCGTGCGGAGTCTGCGGAGGGGATATAGTCGAGGACTGCGTGATTGACGTGATGAACGGGCGGCTGCTGTGTAAAAAATGCCGCTCGGTTGTAGAAAACTCACCCGAATACATTACCGACGAGTCAGCCAAGATTTTTATCCGTCTCTCACCGCCCGTACTCGCCGCTATGAGGTATCTCGAATGCGCTCCGACGAAAAAATTCCTTTCATTCACGCTTGATAAAACGGAGCTGTCGTTGTTCGAGGTAGTCTGCGAAAGATATCTGCTGAACCACCTCGAGCACGGGTTCA
>JBJFHS010000355.1:0-6401 GCA_051893885.1 Eubacteriales bacterium | reverse complement strand
GGTTTATACTTCCCGCTGTCCGATTCGTGGCGCACGGCTGAGATGCGGAAGGCTGACTGCACTCACATGGTGAACGGTTTTTTGAAAAAGCTATGCTGTCCCGAGAAAGCGACATCTGATTGAACAGTTCAGCAATAATTAAACCAATTGACAGGATAGGGATAATATGTTATAATTTATAAAAATAAATAAAAAAGGAAAGATTACGATATGCCCGCTAAAATTTACAAATCCGCAGATGAAATAATCGGTCACACTCCGCTGCTCGAGCTGTCGAACATTGAGAGAAACCTCAGGCTTGAAGCAAGGCTCATCGCGAAGCTCGAATTTCTCAACCCAGCCGGTTCGGCAAAGGACAGGGTAGCCCGTGAAATGCTTGACGACGCCGAAAAAAGGGGGCTTGTCAACGAACAGACAGTCATTATCGAACCGACAAGCGGAAACACCGGCATCGGACTCGCTTCTGTGGCTGCGGCAAGGAGATACAAAATCATTATTGTCATGCCGGACACGATGTCAATTGAGCGGCGCAAGATAATGATGGCTTACGGTGCGGAGATCGTTCTGTCTGACGGGGCAAAAGGAATGAAAGGCGCAATCGAAAAGGCGGAGGAGCTTGCAAGGTCGATACCGAACAGCTTTATTCCGGGTCAGTTTGACAATCCCGCGAACCCTCTTGCGCACTATAAAACCACCGGGCCCGAAATCTGGGAGGACACAGCGGGAGAGGTCGATTTCTTTGTCGCGGGAGTCGGAACCGGCGGAACGATAACCGGCGTCGGAAAATACCTCAAGTCCAAAAAGCCGGATGTGAAAATTGTCGCAGTGGAGCCCGCGTCTTCGGCCGTACTCTCTGCGAATATTGCCGGTGCTCATAAAATTCAGGGAATCGGCGCGGGCTTTGTGCCTGATGTGCTCGACACTTCGATTTACGACGAGGTCATAACCGTGACAAACGAGGACGCGTTCGCAGCCGGCAAAATGATAGGCAGAAGCGAAGGAATCCTCGCCGGAATATCAGCCGGTGCTGCCGTAAACGCCGCCGTAAAAATCGCAAAAAGGTCGGAAAACAAAGGCAAAAACATCGTAATCCTCCTGCCCGACACGGGAGACCGCTACCTCTCAACCCCGCTGTTTGAAGACTGAAAATCAAACATAACCGCCTCAGCATGGCTTTATCTGTCATGGCAGCGGCGGTTTTTCTTTATTTAGTTATGCTTGACGGAGGATGTTTTATTTCAGCAGTAAGATTCAAGGAGCTTCACGCCGTTTTTTCTGAGCAGCGCAAATAATACGGCGCAGACAATCGAAATTACGGCGAGGCAGGCAAGCAGATACAGCTCAGCCGGAACTATATTTTTCAGCAGGACGTATATTCCGGCGAAAAGGATGTTGATTCCGAAGCCTGAGAGGAGCGCAAGACCCTCGCTCAGACTCTGCTTGACGGGGTAGGTCTCGTTGTCCCAGTTGAAAACGGGGTATTTCAGGTTGATGAGCAGACCGATTTCGCCGTACATCAGAACGGTCACCGCCGGCAGAACTGTCGAGATAACAGCCACAGCCGCGCCGGCTCCAAGAACTGCCGAAAAGACAGCGGAGCACAGTATTGCGGCAGGTGCGGTCACGAGCCAGTGCAGGGTCAGCTTTGATTTGAGTATTTCAAACGGGCCGACGGGGAGGGAGCGGATAATGTACAGATTTTTGCCCTCGAGGGAAATCGATGAAGCTGTTACCGCGTTCAAAGAGGAAATAAGCGATACCGCGAGGGTGAGAAGAAGCGGAAGCATATCCGAAAGCGCGGGCATAACGGAGCCGGCGTATTCCGTGAGCCACTTTCCCTTGATTATTAACATCACCGCGCCGAGAAGCAGCAGTATTGTGCCGATTCCGCAGTTGAGCAGGTAGACCGAGCTTGCGGTAAAGCGCGAGAATTCTTTTTTCAGAAGAGCCGAGCGAACCGTGCCGACCTTCAGACTTCCGCCGCTGTATTTTTTGACCTCCGCTCCGCGCTTTGATGTGATAACGGAGATGTAGGTTTTCGACAGCACCGCATAAACAAGCGCGAAAAATGCAAATATTACAGCAAACGAAACCGCCGCCGAGACAAAATCTCCCTCAGATGCGAGCCCAAGCCGGTAGAACAGGAAAAGATATTTTTTGAACGACGCCCCGATTTTTTCGCTGTTCACGATGAGAAGCTGGATATAGGTCATAAAACGCGAGTAGAGTACAAAATATACGACTAAAAACGCGACGGTCAGAAATATGCTCACTAAATTTCTGCGGCGGACACGGGACATCGCGAGAGCCGTCAGCCACCCGATCACGCACGACAGACCGAGTGAGAAAATCGGGATGATAAGCAGCTTCAGCGCAAAAACTACAGTGGAGCTCACTCCCGCACCGATGTTGACCGCGTAAGCTATGTAGGACGGAATCAGAATAAGCGCGGAAAACAGCAGGCTCTGCAGATACAGCGGGAGCATACGGCAGAACAGTATGTATTTCGGCGGAATCGGAAGCGACAGAAGAAGCTCGTTGTCCTTGGCTTCGTACAGCTGGGCCTGTGTTGAAAAAATTCCGACGATAAGCGTGAAAATCAGCGCGATGACGTCGGCATAGGCGAAATACAGCCACCCGAGACCGAGTTCATTGAGCGGTGCGGCGAGCATATCCATCAGCAGATAAAACAATATTCCGATTGCTGCGGCGGCGTACAGCATCAGCAGTGCGAAAACTACCGTCACGGCGCCTGATTTTTTCTCCGTGTTCTTTTTCGTTCTGAACATGGAGGAGAAAATCATCGAAAACTGCTTTTTTACAAGGGCTCTGACAATCGCGGCGTTACGCATTTTCGCCCTCCATTTCAAGGAACACTTCTTCAAGCGAGGAGTTTCCTATTACATCCGCGGTTGAACCGGACGCGACGAGCTTTCCTTTTTTGATTATCGCAACCTTGTCGCACAGCTTTTCCGCGACCTCGAGCACGTGTGTGGAGAAAAATATCGCTCCGCCGTTTTCGCAGAACTCGCGCATCAGCTCCTTCAGGGTGTGTGACGCCACCGGGTCAAGTCCGACGAACGGCTCATCCATTATAATCAGCTTCGGGTCGTGTATCAGTGCGGAGATGATCGCGATTTTCTGCTTCATGCCGTGCGAATAGCTTCCGATTTGCTTTGACAAGTCCCCCCAGATTCCGAAAAGCTCCGAATAGCGGCGTATTTTTTCCTCCCGTTCGCTCTGATTTATGCCGAAAATGTCCGAGACAAAGTTCAGGTACCTGATTCCGCTCATGAATTCGTATAAATCGGGGTTGTCGGGGATGTAGGCGAGCCGTCTTTTGCACTCCGTCGGGTCGGACTTTACTGAAATTCCGTCGACGAAAATCTCACCCGAGTCGAAGTTCAGTATTCCGCAGCAGGCTTTGATTGTCGTTGTTTTTCCCGCGCCGTTGTGTCCGATGAAGGCGTATATCTCTCCCTTTTGAATGTGCAGGCTTAAATCGTCGACGGCGAGCTTGTTTCCGTAGCGTTTGGTCAGGTTTTTAATTTTCAGCATGATATTCCTCCGATGTAATTAAAATGATATCATAATGATATTATAATACAATCACAAATCCCTGTCAATACTGCCGCAGATTAAATTTTCATTAGAACGGAAGTCGGAATCAGAGTGAAATTATCTTTTCCGCGGTTTCCTCCGGCGTCAGGTCTGTCACGTCGAGCCGGCAAGTGTTCAGCTTTTCATACATTCCAATCCGCGCCGTGCTTCTCTCAAGGACATCGGGTGTGCGCTTTCCCTCATCAATGTCGCGCTGTATCCGCCTGCGAAGCTCATTCTCAGCACACACAAGTGATATCGGAATCACATTACAGCAGCTTTTGTCAAGACGCGACAGAATTTCGTCGATTATTGCCTGTTCGTGCATGACCCAGCAGAAAATTATGTTGTCGTACGCGCTGCATTTTATGAAATTATTCAGCAGATAGCAGATGTTGTCCATCACCATAGCCTTTGTTTCGTCGTTTACAGTGAACGGATTCATGTCCCAGCACCAGTCTCCGTCGAGCATTACCGACCTGTCAAGCCTGCTTTTCAGTATCCGCGAAACCGTCGTCTTTCCGATGCCCATTGTCCCGCCGATCAAATAAAGTTTTTTATCCATAATTGTATAATTCTCCCCGGTTGATTAATTAAAGCTTTGTAAATATTATATAAATCAAAAATGTCTAAAAGAAATACAAAATTAAAATCTGCTGTTAAATAAAAATTAACATAAATTGAGTTGATATAACACATTAAAAAATGTATCATAATATGAAAAATAATCTGATTTTTTGTAAGTTCGGTGAGTTTTACGGGGAGGCGGATATATGCTTTCAGAAATAATCGGCGCGCTGATTTCGTTTGCGGGCGGATTTTTGATTTCGTTCGGAAATTATAAAATCACGTCGTCGATAATGAAGAAAAAGCCGGAATTTATCGCCGCTTCCGCCGTGATCCGACAGCTTATTAATGTCGCGTACCTCGTGCTGGTTTATTTTATCGCACCGCTGACCCCCGCTTCGGTTGTCTGGCTTCTTGTCGGGGCTGTGGTGGGACTGACTCTGCCGATGTTTTGGTTTACGTACAGGCTCGTGAAAAAATCGGATAAAAATGCTTCGGATGGAGGTGAAAAATGATATGGGTGAAAAATCCGAAGTACTTGTAAAAATTTTCGGCGTTTTTGACATAACCGGCGAGGTTCTGACTATGTTCGCCATACTGCTTGTCGTCGCTGTCCTCTCGATAATCGCGACACACAACATGAAAATGCGGCCCGGAAAATTTCAGAACGTAATGGAGTGGGCGGTTGAGTCTCTCGACAACTTCTTCTCCGGCATAATCGGCAGAAAAAATTCGCGAAAATACTTCTTTTTCCTCGGCTCGCTGTTTATCTTTATCATAGCTGCGAACTATTCCGGACTTATCCCGGGAATGGGACTCACCGAATACTTCAAGGCTCCGACGTCGTCTCTCTCGTGCACACTCGGTCTCGGAATCGCGGCGTTTGTGTTCCTTCAGGTTTCGGGAATCAGAGCCGGAGTAAAGCATTATTTCAAAAAATTCGTCAGCCCGATGTTCTTTATGCTCCCGCTTCTTCTGCTCGACGAATTCATAAAACCCGCTTCGCTCGCACTCCGTCTGTTCGGAAACGTGTTCGGCGAGGAAACCGTAACCGAGGAGCTGTACGGTCTTCTGCCGATCGGAGCGCCGGTTATAATGATGGTTCTCTCCCTGCTTTTCTGCGCGATTCAGGCGGTGGTTTTCACAATGCTTGTCTCAATCTACCTTGAGGAGCAGATTTCGGCCGAATAAAAACGTTCGGTGTACTTAATTTACGCATAAACTAAAACATATATAAAGGAGTAAAACAAAAATGGATCAGTCAGGACTTATCGCTATCGCAGCTGCAATCGCAATCGCAGTCAGCACAATTTTCCCCGCGCTCGGACAGGGCATGACCTCAAAATCCGCTATGGAAGCAATCGCCCGTCAGCCCGACGCCGCCAACAATATCCGTTCGACATTAATCATCGCCCTCGCGCTTATGGAAGCTCTCACAATTTACGGACTTCTCATCGCGTTCATCCTCGCTTCAAAAATCTGAATAAATAACTGAAAAGGCAGGGAATTAAATTGACGATACAGCTGTCGATCATTGTCTGGACGCTGATATGCTTCTGTCTTTTGACGCTTATTCTGAACAAGCTGCTCTTCAGGCCGATGCTGAGACATATGGATGAACGCCGTGCGAGAATCGAAAAAGCCGCGGAAAAGAAAGCGGAGATGGAAAACGCCGTGCGTGAATACGAAAACAGGCTCAAAGAGGCCGAGGAAACCCTTCGCAAAAACGAAGCTGAACGTGCCGGGGCGGCGATATCGCATTCCCGTGAAAAATCGAAGGCGGATATTGCGGCGGCCGAGGCTGAGAGCAAAAAAAGACTGGAGCTCGCAATCGCGGACATTGAATATGAAAAAGGCGAGCTGAATGAAAAACTCGATAAAAGTGTCGACAAATTGGCCGGCGAATTCATCTCGCGTCTGATTTCATAGAACGGAACATACTATTATGCAATTTATATACGCTTTAATTAACTTCCTGATTCTCGCGGCCTTGCTCTGGCTGTTCGGCAGGAAGATGATAGCATCCATTTTCCAAAAAAGACTCGATAAAATCAACAGTGAGCTCGATGAAGCGGAAAAAATCGAGAAGACGGAGTACATCTCTCCCCATCTTCCCGATGTTCCGATTTCAGGCGGCGGAGAATGCGACAGGTACATTGATAAAGTGATTGCCGGAATCGAGTCGGACAGGGATGCGGAAATTAAAAAAATCAACAAACAGTGCGACGCCGAAA
>JBJFHS010000354.1:0-6422 GCA_051893885.1 Eubacteriales bacterium | reverse complement strand
AAACGTCCTTTCCCTGCGCCATGAAGTACTCCGCAATTGCACATCCGGAGTAAGGTGCGATATACTGAAGCGGCGAGCCCTCGGAAGCTGACGCTGCGACGATAATCGTGTACGAATCCGCGCCGGCTTTTCGTATTGTCTCCGCGATATTGGCGATTGTGGAGTTTTTCTGACCGATTGCGACGTACACGCAGATAACTCCCGTATCCTTCTGGTTGAGTATTGTGTCTATTGCGATTGTGGTTTTACCGGTCTGGCGGTCTCCTACGATGAGCTCACGCTGTCCGCGTCCGATAGGTATCATCGAGTCTATCGCCTTGATGCCGGTCTGCAGCGGGACGGAGACGCTTTTTCGCTTGATTATACCCGGCGCTTCGTGCTCTATCGGTCGGGTCTCCTTTGTGTCGATAGGTCCCTTGCCGTCGATTGGCTTTCCGAGCGCGTTTACGATTCGTCCTATCATGCCGTCTCCGACGGGTACGGAAACGACGCTGCCGGTGCGCTTTACCTTGGTTCCTTCCTTTATATCGGAGCCGTCGTCGAGCATTACTATAGATACGGTTTCCTCCTCGAGGTTCATAGCCATGCCGTGCTCTCCGCCCTCGAACACCACAAGCTCGTTAGCCATGCAGTCGTCGAGACCGAAAGCGCGCACAATTCCGTCGCCGGAGGTTATGACCGTACCGGTTTCGGCTTCCTCAGACTTGTTTTCGTAATTTTTTATCTGATTTTTGATTATGCTGCTTATTTCTTCAGGACGTATGTCCAGTCGAAGTCCCATTGTGTTATCTCCGATTAATAAAATTTTGTTGTAACTGTGATCACATACCTGTAATTATCACATCACCGTGTCAGCGAGCCGCTCGCCGATTTCCTTCAGCTTTGTCTCTACGCTGTCGTCAATCATGCGGTTACCGAAGTCAAGTCTCATGCCGCCGAGGAGTGTTTTGTCGACAGCATATTCGACCTCGACCCGTTTTCCGGTGTTTTTTGCCAGCTTTTCCTCAAGCCGCTTTTTCTGCTCCTCCGAAAGGGGAAACGCGCTCACGGCTTTTACGCGGACTATACCGAATTTTTCAAAATACATCTGCTCGTACTCGTCGAAGCAGGCGGGTAGCTCGGTTGCAAGCCCTCTCTCAGTCATAAGGCGCATAAAGTTGAGAAGATAGCGGTGAACGCCGTTTTCTCCTCCGAACGCGCCTGTCACAAGGGAAATACGCTGCTCCTTTGCAACGGCGGGATTGATGAGAAGATGGAGGTATTCCCTTGTGAGGAGCTTTTTTACCTCCCTCGACTGCAGCAGGATCTCCTCCTCGCAGCCCTCTTCCCCGGCGAGAGCGAACAGTCCGGCGGAATATTCCCTGATAATTTCGTTCATTTATCTGCCCTCACTGCATCAGAGCTTGTCGATAAAGCTGTCGATGAGCTCTTTGTGGTCCTCGTCCTTTATCTCGCGGGATACGACGTTTTCGGCGATCTGAACGGAAATTGCGGAAATTTCGTTTTTCAGCTCGTTCATAGCCTTCTTCTTTTCGCGCTCAATGTCAGCCTCGGCCTTCATGACTGTGTCGGCGGCTTTCCGCTTTGCGTCGGTTATAATTTCGTCGCCGAGCTTGTCCGCCCTTGCCGTCGCGGTCTTTATGATAGAGTCAGCCTCATCCTGCGCGCCTTTGAGCTTTTCGGTGTATTTCTTTTTGTCGGACTCAGCCTGAGCCTTTGCCTCTTCCGCGTCAGAGTACAGATTGTCGACCTGAGAACGTCTTTCTGCGAGTATCTTCTGAACGGGTTTGAAAAGAAATTTTTTTAAGATGAGCGTCAGAATCAGAAGGTTGGCTATCGTCGCGATAATGTGCCATATATTCAGTGATATCAGCTCAAGATATTCTGCATCCATTGATTTTCTCCGATACCCCATGCGGGGTGTAATAATAATTCAGTTAAATAATTGAATTAACCGAATCAAAGCTTGCCGATAAAGAGGTTCGGCGCGAGAAGCATGAGAAGAAGTCCCATGACGAAGCCGTAAATACCTGTGGTTTCCGCGATAGCGCAGCCCATTATCATAGTGGATGTGACGGAGCCTTTGCATTCCGGCTGACGTCCGATAGCTTCGCACGCTTTGCCGACTGCGTAGCCTTCACCGATACCGGGGCCTATACCTGCGATAAGAGAGAGACCGGCGCCGACCGCACAGCCTGCCATAATAATTGCTTTTGCGTTTGCAAGTTCCATTTTTGTTTTTCTCCTTAAGTTTGGTTTTCTTTATGTGGTTTTCTTTTTTGACCTGATTTGATTTAATCGTCCGTGCTCGCTGCGCTGCCGATATACAGCATTGTCAGCATGGCAAAGATAAACGCCTGCATACACGAGCTGAACACGTCGAAGTAGATTGAGAGCACCGCGGGGATGCCGACCTGCAGAAACGGTATTTTTCCGAGGATTCCGGGAAGCCAGCCGAGGAGCAGGTTTGTAAGTCCCGCCAGAGCCGCGTAGACAAGGGTTGAGATCACCACGCCCGACACCACGTTTCCGAAGTGACGGAATGCCATAGAGACGGGAGTTCCGAGCTCGCTGAGCACATTGAACGGGGTAAACAGCGCGAACGGCTTTGTGTATCCCTTGAGGTATCCGAAGAACCCGTTTGTCTTGACTTTATAAAAGGTTATCAGCACAAATACAAGGATAGCCCAGCCCGCAACGGTGTTTAAGTCCGCAGTCGGGGGATACATACCGAGCAGTGATGAGAGCGAAGAAAACGCGGAGAGAGCGAGAATTGCGCAGATGAACGGTGCGAAGAAGTCGAATTTCAGCCCCATGTTTTCGTGCACCAGCTTTGTGACCTTTTCCACGATCCATTCTGCGACTATCTGACGCTTTGAGACTGCGCGGAGCTGCATATTGTGCGTCAGGACAAGGCAGAGGATGAAGATGACCGCCATGACAATCCACGAGTTGACCTGAGTTTCGGTTATCGGAATTCCGCCGAAGATCGGGATCTCAAAATAAATCTTGGCGCCCGTAATACTGATTGATTCCATATTTGCCTCTTTATTTATACATTATTGTTTTTCGCCGCTATCGCCGTTACTTCCGTCATTTTTATCGGATTTATCCACCGGTTTGTTTTCATCCGGCTTGTTTTCTTCCTTCACACCGGGTACGCTTCCCTTTGAAAATCCGCTGACGAATTTCTCGAATTCATCGGTTTTTTCTTCATCATTGTCATCCGGGAGCGGCTCATAATCCGGCGGGGGATTTTTTCTCGCCCTGATATTGTTAAATATTCCGCGGGCGGTTATTAAAATGCGCGGATAGAACACCGAGACAACCACCGGAACCCAGTGGACAGCCTCAAAAGCTATCGCCAGAGCCATGACCGCGAGCATTACTATCGTCCGCCAGATATACGACGAGCGCATTTTCAGCTTTGCCGAGGCTTCGTCGCCGGTTTCAAGAGCTTTTACGACCCCGTACGACATCAGGATAAAGTTTCCGACGGCGAGAACGTATCCGACAAGCGCGCCGAACAGCACCGACAAGTCGAATTTTCCGATAATGACGAAAACCAGCATCACGGCTGCGGAGCACAGAGCGCATCCGAGAGCCATGAATTTTATTTCTTTTTTTACCTCAGGGTCAAACTTCATACAAACTCCGTTGCGTGTGAATTTTTGTTTTGCACTATTATTATATACCGCGATGGCGTGGATTCACACTTAAAAATGACAAAAATTAATTTTATCACTGCTTATGGGTATTTTAATTTCAGTTTAAATTATTTAAATAATTATAACATCATGTTTGACTTAAATCAAGGTTTGCGACGGGGATATTTGAAAATTTTTTCTTAATTCAGTTCACTAATTTACTGTATTTCGTTCATTAACGCACTATCTCGCTGAGGTCGGCGGTCCGGCAGAAAAATCAAAAGGAAACTCCTGTAAACTGATTGCAGTTAAACTGACTACAGTTTTGAGTTTCCTTTATTGTTTTTCACCCCAGAACGATGCTTTCAGGCAAAATCGCCATCTAAGCCGAGCTTTGATACATCCGGCTCAGTCGGAGCAAAAAATTTCCGCTCAGTCAGCCAGCTCGTTCAGCATCGCGTAGGTCTTTCTGAAATTCTCTTTCTTTTCCTCGATGAACTTTTCCATTCCGGCAAGCTCGTCTGCGGTGTATTTGTCGGTCATGCCGGGCTTCAGAGTTCCCTTGTACATACGGTCGAGAACCTGTGACCAGCCGATTCCGCAGGTTGTGATTTCCCCTGCTCTTTCAACGACAACGAGGTCGGAGTTTCCTGCAAGAAGCTCGTCAACTGCTCTCACGCCCATTTTTGTTGCGAGAAGTCTGTCGGAAAGTGTGGGAGAACCGCCGCGAACAAGATGTGCGAGACGGCAGAACTTTGATTCAACCCAGAGTCTGTCGTTTCCTTCCTTTTCGGCGAGCTCTTTTGTGATTGCGGTGATTTTTTTAGCCAGTTCTTCGCCGAGCGTCGGGAAAGCCTCGGAAACGATGATGAGGAACGAACGCTTGCCTTCTCTGCGGAGTCTGATTATCTTGTTGATGCACGCTTCTTCGTCAAACGGTGCTTCGGGGATAACTGCGGCGACGGCGCCTGTAGCGATTGCGGTGTTGAGCGCGATGTCTCCGGCACCTCTGCCCATGACTTCCACAACGTTGCATCTCGCGTGGGATTCGCAGGTGTCTCGGAGTCTGTCTACGTTTTCGACAACTGTCTGCATAGCGGTGTCAAAGCCGATAGTGTTGTCGGAAGCGGTGATATCGTTGTCAATTGTTCCGGGGATGCCGATTGTGGGAATTCCGCGTACGGAGAGGTCTGTAGCTCCTCTGAACGTACCGTCGCCGCCGATAGCGATAACGCCGTCAATTTCATGCTTTTTAAGAACGGAGATAGCCTTCTGCATACCGGCCTCCTCCTTGAACTCAAGGCATCTGTCCGAATACAGCACGGTTCCGGAGAGCTGGATGATGTTGGAGACTGCGCGGTTGTCGAGCTCGATCATTTCGTCGTGTATCATGCCGCGGTATCCGCCGTAGATACCCATAACCTTGACTCCGCGTGCGTTAGCGGCTCTCGCGACAGCTCTGACTGCTGCATTCATTCCGGGAGCGTCTCCGCCCGAGGTAAGGACACCTATTTTTCTGAATTTTGTTTCCATAAAATTTAATCCTTTCGCAAATCTGACATTTTTCTACAGGTAAATATTGTAATACAAAACTTTCCGAAAATCAAGAGGTAACGCAGGGGAAAGGTGATTTTTTTATATTTTTATTATGTTTTTTGCGGGGAAAAAATCGGCGGGACACGGGTCTACGTCAAAATAAACTCCCACACTCCATGCCGCATCGGAAAAAGACAAATCCCCTCTTGTATTATTTCACACAAAGCAGTATAATAATACAAATTTAAAAAAACGGAGTAACATTCATGCGATTGACAGTAAAAGTCGGAACCTCAACGCTCGCCTATCCGACGGGCAGATTAAATATACGCCACATGGAGGAGCTGTGCAAGGTTTTCTCGGATATAAAAAACGCAGGTCACGAGGTAGTTCTCGTCTCATCCGGCGCCATCGCGATGGGCATGGGAAAGCTGATGCTTCGCGAAAGGCCCACTGCCCTCGACGACAAGCAGGCAGCCGCAGCCGTGGGTCAGTGCGAGCTGATGTACACCTACGACAAGCTCTTTTCTGAATACAACCACACGGTAGCGCAGATCCTCCTGACCAGAAGCGACGTGAACGACGATGGCCGGAGGAACAACTTCACAAACACGGTCAACCGGCTGCTGGATCTTGGCGCGATACCGATCATAAACGAAAACGACACGATAGCTACGGAGGAAATCAGCATCGGCGACAACGACACTCTCGCGGCAATCGTGGCAAAGCACCTCTCCGCAGACCTTCTCGTGCTTCTGTCCGACATCGACGGTCTTTACACCGCAAACCCGAGGGAGGACAAAAACGCGCGCCTCATCCCCGAAGTATCTGAGCTGACCGACGAAATCATGGCTTCCGCAGGAGGCAGAGGCTCGGAAATCGGCACCGGCGGTATGCTGACCAAACTCAGCGCGGCTGAAATCACAATGAAGTCCGGCTGCGACATGGTTATAGCCAACGGCGCCGACCCCAGAGTCCTCTACGCCATTATCGAAGGCGAAAAAATAGGAACGAGGTTCAGGGGTATAAAGTAAAACCTAAGGTGACGAGGGGAGAACGGGACGCTTCTTGTAATGAAGCATAATGACTTCGTCATTGGCAAGAACTTCAAAAGTAGTTTATCTATTATCGTGTAATGCGTGTGGTGGCGGTATCACTTCGGACGGGTTTATCCGCCTCGCGGCTTGATATAGCGATCCTCGACCTCAGAAGTAGTGGAGCGAGCTCGCAGGGACCGCT
>JBJFHS010000353.1:0-1642 GCA_051893885.1 Eubacteriales bacterium | reverse complement strand
CTTTTGAAGTTCTTGCCAATGACGAAGTCATTATGCTTCATTACAAGAAGCGTCCGCGTCCCCATTCCCCTCATCATGCAAAAACTACATTGATCACCGCACATAGCAGAAGACCTGTTGCCGGAGGGAGGAGTATGGCGAGAACAGTGTCAGACAGACTGCCGGACTCGCGCTTTATTGTCAGGATGGTTGTCGTACAGGGGTAGTGCAGAACGGTGAAGATGACCACGCAGCACACAGACGCCGGCCCGAGACCGTTCAGCGTGAAAAACTCGGATAAAGACATCATTTCGCCAGAAAACATATTCCCTGCCGACAGCGCGATCGGGAGCATTAACTCCGCGGCGGGAAGCGCTAAAATGAACGACAGAATCAGCACCCCGTTCATGCCGAAAAAGCGCCCGAATGGGTCGAGAAAATCCGCAATCACGCCGAAAAGCGAGCTGTCCCCTACTTTTATATAATTCACCAGCCAGATAAGTACGCCCGCAGGAGCCGCGACGGAAACAGCCCTTCCGAGCACGTATACCGTTCGGTCGAGGAGAGAGCGGACTATGGTTTCGCCGAGCTTTGGCACGCGGTAAGGAGGCAGCTCAAGAGTGTACGAGGACGTATCTCCTCGAAAAATGGTTGCGGACAGGATTTTTGACAGAATCAGAGTGAAGGCCGCACCTCCCACAACGGACAACAGAAGCCCCATGCTCGAGATGAGCGCGGAGGATGAGAGAAGCCCCATGCACGCGATGATGATCGGCAGCCGCCCGTTGCATGGGATGAGGGAGTTGGTTATCATCGCGATTCTCCTCTCGCGCGGTGAGTCGATTATCCGGCAGCCCGTGACCCCGACGGCGTTGCAGCCAAGCCCCATCAGCATGGTGAGCGACTGTTTTCCGCAGACTCCGCACCGCTCAAAGACACCGTCGAGGTTGAATGCCACGCGCGGCAGGTAGCCTAAGTCCTCAAGCAGAGTGAACAGCGGAAAGAATATCGCCATTGGCGGCAGCATCACCGCGATGACCTTGCACACCGTTCCGAGCACGCCCGAGACGAGAAGCGAAACCGGATCCGCCGGCAGAAATCCCGAAAGAAACTGCCCGAGGAAGCCGAGCACAAACGCAAACAGCGACTCCAGCCAGCCCGAGACGTACCCGCTTCCCTCAAGCGTCAGCCAGAAGACTGCGAGCAGCAAAACAAGCATGAGGGGAAACGCCGTGAATTTCCCGCATAACACACGGTCGATTTTCCTGTCGCGAGCACCTGGGTCGCCTGAATACGACACGACCTCACGGACGACAGCCCTTGAAAACGCCGCCGCGCAGTGCTTCGGGTCACATCCGTCACAGCAGTGGGCGCATCCCATAACCGGCGATTTTTCCGTATCATGCCGAGGTGATTCAATGCTCCGCCTGAGCTCGGCTTTCAGCTCATCCATGCCGGTTCCGCTTCTCGCTGCGGTAGGAATCACGCGGCATCCGAGCAGCTCACCGAGTCGCGGCACGTCGATTTTTATCCCCTTTTTCTCCGCCTCGTCCATCAGATTCAGGCAGAGAACTACGTCCGGACAGACTGCCGATATCTGTGTGAACAGCAGCAGATTCCGCTCGAGGGAGGAGGCGTCGCAAACGTAGACCACAGTGTCGTC
>JBJFHS010000352.1:0-6485 GCA_051893885.1 Eubacteriales bacterium | reverse complement strand
ACAACCGCAACGGCTTCAAAGTTCGCTTTCAGCTCGATCTCGACGCCGTCCTCAGTCAGAGCAACGGTATTGCCTTCGCTGCACAGCACGTCAGTCACACATTTCGCCGACACCGGAATATGCACCTTTTCCGGCAAATCCCCGCCGAAGGTGTGAAGAACCAGCAAAGTCCTGCCGCTGCCCGATTCCCGACGCACCACAGCCTGCCATCCCTCCGGCTCGTTATAGCTGTGTATCTCCGTGCCGTAATAAGCCGAAACACCGTTTTTGATAATCGGCGAATACTTTTTATAAAACGCAATCGCGCGCCCGGCCACTTCCCACTGCTCCGCCGACAGATCGTACACATCGCCGGAGACGCACATGACACCAAGCAAAGTGTTCACCATGGAGTAATTTATCCGTCGGAGTGAGTCGGTTTTGCGCAGAACTGCCCAGATCTGACTTTTTTCGGGTCTGATAAGCCGGTGCAGGTTGGCGGCGATAATGGGAATCTGGATACATTCGTGAGCGTCGGAAAATGATGCCATGTCGCTCAGTGCCATCATGGAAGGCTCCAGTCTGTGACCGCCGGAGGAACAGCATTCGATTGCAAGGCCCGGTATCTCACGGTGAAGCTCACTGAAGAATTCCTGTGATGCAAGCATATTCTGCCTGAGCCCTTCTCCGAGACCGTCGGGGTGGTCGCATCCTAAACCGATTGAGTCGTTGTAGTCGATTTTGATGTATTTAAAGCCGTATTGCTTCAGAAAATCAATCACCTTTTCTCTGAGATACTGCCGAACTTCGGGATTTGTCATGCTTAAAAACATCCGGCTGCCGGCGCAGATGGGAGTGCTGTGTCGGGTCAGCAGATATCCCGGCATTTTTGAAACGTCGCTGCTTCGGCTGCAGTTTTCCGCTTCAAACCAGATGCCCGGCTTCAGTCCCGCGTCGGTGATGATTTTTACAGCAGCTTCCAAACCTCTTGGAAACCTCGATTCATTCACCCGCCAGTCGCCAATATTGCCCCAGTCACCGTCACAGTACCAGCCGCAGTCGATTACGAAATAATCAAAGCCCTTATCCCGGATGATATCAACAATTTTTCGGATATTGTCTTCGTTGGGATTGCCCCATGTGGTGCAGAATTCATTGAAAACCACGGGAAGGTCGTCGCCTGTCAGAACATCGGATGCGGGGTGGAGATCTGTCAGCCGTTGGGAAACCTCGTCGAGCCCACCCATGCCTACAGTGAGAATAGCGGACGGTGTTTCCAGCTTTTCGCCCGGATTCAATGTTTTCTTCCAGTGACCGAAGTCATAATCCGCAAGTCCGCCGGTGATTGAGAGACTGTCACGCTGACGGCGAAGCTCCATCTGCCATGAGGAAGGACACGCAAGCTGCACCGCCCATGTGACTTTCGCCGATTCATCCTCCACTGCGGCAAAAGGAAACCAGTGACGCACCGGCATGGAGCCGACCTGACCGAATTTTTCCGTCCGTATGCCGCAGCCCGACCATGAAGGCTCCAGATGCATATCTTCTATGCAGGAGGTTTCGATACGTCCTTCCGCGCTCCACCAGCTCTTTGCACGGTGGATTTTCATTTTATCCGTGTCACGCCGTCCGCCGAACGGAGTCAGTCCGCCGAAAGAAAAGCTGGAAATATATTCCAAAACCACGGGCTCATCCGAGAGGTTTTCAAATACGGTTCTGATTTCAACAGCACGGGAATTTTCGCGGCAGGTCAGGATGTGGGTGAGGCGATGCTGTCTGCCGTCGGTCAGTCTTGTTCGGATCACGGTGGTTTTGCCGGTGGTTTCCGATGTCTGTGAGTCGTATCGGAAAGCGTAAGTGGAGCCGGACTGTGAGAGGGACAGGCCGTTTATGAACCCGCCCGGAAGCTGATCTCCCCGAATGTAGAGCTGAACCAGACTTTCGATATTTTCGCTTCGGTATCCGGCTCGGTCAGCCATTGACGCGGGAATGATCTGCAACCCTACCTCGCCGTGCTTATTTATGAGGTAAGCCGCTTCCATGTCGCATATCGAAAAACGGCTGAGAACGGGAGTGGTTGGATTTGTCATAGGTTTCTCCTGATTGATTTACTGTTCCGGATTTCCTGTCGCCATTACTTTTTTCATTGAATTTCCGATTATTTTGTTAAGTGATTTTTGGAATTTGGCAACATAAGAAGAGAGATTCCGGTCATTTTGCGTCATCATGGTTTTGATGAAATTATCTCATATCTGGTCGCACCAGAATGTGTCACCAAGGTCATATACGCGTCCGCTGAAGATAATATCAAGCATCTGGCTGGACGCTTCATCACGGGAATACTTGCTCTTCATGGAAACTTCATAATAAGTGGGGATTACGGTCTTTCTTGATTCGCTTGCCAGAGCTTCCATCATCACGCCGATCATGTCAAGATCGCTTACAGTAGTGGGAACAACAGCGAACATCGCACCTGACACACGGGAATAGTAGCTTTTCTGTGCTTCGTCAGCCTTTGGATATGGAATTATGCCGAAGTCGGAGTCCATTTCCCGGAGGCGGATGATCTTGTTGAAGGTGGAATCGTGGAACAGACCTTTGTTGTTCATGAACATAGTCTCAAGTGTGGTATCCGCATCACTGTCAATAGTGTTCTGATACCACGCACCGCTGTCCCATGTCATAGCGAAGGTGCGTTCGATAAGGTTGATTAGGGTCTCGTCGCCGAGATTCAGCGTGGGAATGTCACTTTCGTCTTTGGATATGGACAGAGCACCGCCGGCAATCCAGAAGCTTGGCAGAACCTGCTTTGGCATTGACAGATAGCCGTACATATCCGCGTCAGTCATGACACCGTCACCGTCAAGGTCGTCTGTGACAGCGGTGGAAATTTCTGCAAACTTGTCCATGGTCCACTTACCGCTGTTAACAAGCTCATAGGGGTTTTCCAGATTGTGCTGATTAACTAAGTTCTGATTGAATAAAAGTGCGCTTATGTTGTCGTAGGAATACAGGCTGAAATCGCCGAATGCAAAGTAGTTGACTCCGCCGATGCTGCTGTAAGTGAGCATTTCACTGCCCCAATAGAGCTTTTCAAGATTGATATTGGGTATATCCGCGTAAGGAACAATCAACCCTTCCTCCAGTGATACGAGTGCAAAACGGTCGAGCATACTTATAAAGGCATAGGTGTTGTCACCGGAGCTTACAATGGGTCTGACAGTGCCGGCTCCCATGTCCCACGATCCGTATTCCTCAATCAGCTTTACACTAAATCGCTTTTCAATGGTGCGGTTTCTGGTGTAAATGGCGTCATCCAGACTGTCGCCGGTCATTTCGTCAACGTTCAGAACGGGATTAGCCCATGTCATTATGTCGGGGCTCGGGGAAAGCATTGTGAAATCCGCACCGCCGAAATCGTATTCGCCGAGATCGTCGCTTTCCATTGGGATCATGTCGGGTTCTTCGGTTTCCACAGGAGCGGTTTCGTCGACGGATGGCTGAGTTTCGGCGGAAGCTGCGGTTTCGTCAGGGTCAGGTTGTGTTTTGCTGCAGGATGTGAGCACAGTCTGTGTCAGCATCAGTGCCGTCAGCAGGAATGTCAGAGTTTTCTTCATATCTGTCTCCTTATATGTATGGAATCTGGATTGAATATCCGATACCATTATAACATTGCCGGAGGGCTGATGTGTAAAATATTATGACACCATGGGTTGTATTGTGTAAAGGATTGTGATATAATTTGTTTGTGAGATACAGAATTACGGAAGGAAGACAGGAAATGACGGAGCGCTATGACCTCAGACATCACAATAATGGCACATTATCCCCTTATGTGAGCAATTATTACAACGATCACTACCAGTATTACCGTATGAACGAACATAAGCACGATGCGTTTGAAATCATGTACGTTCGGGAAGGAAAATGTCGTGTATCCTGTACCGATCCCAAGTCGGGTGTGACAGAGGAATTCACGCTTGAAAAAGGGTATTACATTTATATCCGCGGCGGTGTGGTGCATAATCTGTTCATCGACCGGGATGCACCGTGCCGGCTGATGAATGTGGAAATCGAGCTTCACAGCAGCAATGATTCGGTAAATCTGGGGCTGCTTTCGTCAAGTGCGGAATTCGCGGAATTTATCAGACAGTCTCCTGACTACGCCGTAGTGCGGGACAACGGAACTCTCTGCACCAAACTGACTGCTCTGCATGAATCTCTGTTTGAATGCGCCGAACGGAATGACGGAATGCACACCTCGGCTTCACTCAATATCTCCATGGCGTCGCTGCTGCTGATCAACTGCATTGCGGAGCAGATCGTCGGCAGGTCACAGCACATTCCGTCGGAGCTGTATACCCGTCAGGCCAAAAAATACATCGCCGAAAATTACGACAAACCGGGGGATATCAGCATTCCGTGGATAGCAAAGCAGATCAGTATTTCACCGGCGTATCTCCAGCGCCTCTTTAAAGCGGAAACCGGCATGACAATCATGGAATATGTAAGCAATATGCGGCTTAACAAGGCAAAGTCCCTGCTTAGAAACACGGAGCTTTCTGTGGTTGATATCGCGGTGAACGTCGGTCTCGGCAGCCGTCAGCGGTTGACTCAGTTGTTTACCGAACAGGAAGGAATGCCGCCGGGGGAATACCGAAAAATGTGGAGAAACTGGGAATACGAGCAGGGAAAGTAGTGCTCATTATTTCTGTCAGAAATTGTACATTACAATGGCAAAGCACAGTCTCCGATGCTTTTACTTCAGCCCGACTTTGTAATGTTCACTCAGGCGTTCCACTTCCGCATCAGTGAGGCGCAGAACACCGCCGTGACGTTTTTTCAGCTTTCCCAAGTCGTACTCCTCCGGCGACAGCACACGGAAATCACTCCTGCCCGGGTCGTCTGTCACCATGGGGAGATATCCCTTTCCTGCCTTGTACTGATCGGCAATGAGGCAGAAGGTTTTTCCGTCCGGCAGAGGATAGCACATGGGGCCTTCCAGACCATCGAGTGACATCAGGGTTTCGGATGGAAGAATTTCATAGCCTTCCGTCAGCTTGTCCGAGCCTTCAAAGAGCAGACGCCCTGTCATGTTGTCCCCCGATACACGGAACCAGCGTCCGCGATTTTCAAAAACAGTTGTATCAATGATATGTGATTCACGCTCAATCCAGAGGAACGGCTCAGTAAACGTGCGGAAGTCTTTCGTGTAAACTCCATATATACGCTGCTTGGGTTCTTCTCCGTTGTCCGATACCATTGAAGCGAAATAGACGAAGAATGCGTTCTTTTCATAATCATACACGGATTCCGGCGCCCAGACACAGCCCGCCTCTGGAATTCCCACGGTAACGGCACGCTCATGGCTCCAGTGGATCAGATCGTCCGACTCCCAGATAATTATATCACGGCTTCCGTTGTATTGCGCAGCCCCCCATCCAAGTCCCGCTTCGATTCGCAGATCCGTCGCAATCAGATAGACTCTGCCGCTGTTCGGGTCGCGAACCATGAACGGATCACGCACGCCTTCCATTCCGACAGATGACCTCAGTACGGGTGTGTCGGACAAATCCTGCCAGTGAAGTCCGTCGCGGCTAAGGGCAAAGTATATCTGTTCACCGTCCCTGTGCTCTCCCGTAAAGTGGACGAGTAGATATCCGCCCGCAGGATTTGCCGGTTCTGTGAAAACCACAGGCTTTATACGATTGTTTTCGTCGAATTCCAGCTTCTCAATACAGGTCTCGCGGTGAAATCCCTTTCCGCCGGGATACGCTGAGGTGGGTGTGGCAAAGCGGTGGAATGCTATATGGTATTCGTCCGTGCCGGGTTCACGGAAGACGCAGTGGTGACCGGGTCCGAATATATCCCACTCTGGTTTCTTTTCAAGCACAGGATACAGATAACGTATCGGGCCGTACAGACTTTCGCTCACACCGTAGTTCACATGATAGTTTTCGCTGCCAGTGTCGTCGCAGGACCAGGTGAAATGGTACATACCGCCGCGCTTTTTCACCTCAATCGCCTCACGGAAATCGTATGCCCCTTCAATATTTTGCATACTATCGGGAACGATGCCGCAGAGATCATCCGTCAGCTTCACAACAACGGGACTGCCTCCGTTGCCGAACAGAAGATACACCTCTCCGCTGTCTTCATCCTCAAAAACCGAGGGGTCAATGGTCTGACAGATATTTATTCCGGCTTCACGGCACGACTCCAGAGTCAGCAAAGGCTCCGGCATAGCGACGAATCCTCCGACAGGCGACTCACTTACGGCAACACCGATGCATGATACTCCGTCCTGCCGCTTGCCGCAGAAATAAAAATAGAAACGACCGTTCCGCACGAACATGGCCGGAGCCCACGCAGAACCTACAGCCCACGGAACCTGATCAGAGGCGAGGTCAAGGATGATTCCTTCGTCGACCCAGTTGGAATCCGTCAGCTCGGATACGGAAAAAGCATGAAAAACACTGCCCGACCAGCCCGGAAAGCCATCGGTG
>JBJFHS010000351.1:0-1662 GCA_051893885.1 Eubacteriales bacterium | reverse complement strand
AAACGCCTTGGAATCGAGAGGACAAAAGTCTCCGGCGAGGACCTTTACAACACCATATCCATAGTGATCGACAACCTCAACTCCCTCGCCGACGAAGTTGTTTTTGTTGAGAACAAGGGCTCTATCAGACCGTTTTCACACGACGAGACAGTTCGCCTCTGTACCGAATCATACGAAAAGCTCGCGGAGGAGTACGGTTTTATCAAAAATTTAAACGCGCCGGTCAAGCAGATAATGCTCTCGGACTTCATGACATACACTCACATCTCAGGCGTATACACCTTTTTCACGGGGGAGGCTAACCTCAACACCAACTATCCGTATTTCGTCAACGTCTACACCACCGCGCATGAAATGGCTCACCAGCGGGGAATTGCGCGTGAAAACGAGGCGAACTTCATAGCGTATCTTGTCTGCATAAACTCCGACGACCCGTATATGCAGTACGCGGGATACCTCAATATGTACGAATATCTGATTTCTCCCCTGTATCAGGCGTCTCCGAAGCTGTATACCAAAGCCTCTCGCGCGCTTGATGTGAGGGTCAGATACGATTTGTCCTGCTACAGCGATTTCTTTGACAAATACAGAGACAATGCTGCGGCTGATGTGAGCGACGCTGTGAACAACACTTATCTCGTGCTTCAGGGAACTTCGGAGGGCTCAAAGAGCTATGGAATGGTGGTTGACCTTGCGGTGGCTTACCACAGACCCGAATTTCCCGCTGACAACTGAGATTTACTGTCGAAAAAATGAAGAATTTCAGAAAAAATATTTTGTGCGGCCTTCTTCTGCTCGTGCTGATTGTGATTTTTCCGTCTGACACATTCGGGGCGGAGGAGGAGACCCAGATGCCGTCCGTTATCGTGAACGAGGATGAGTGGTACAAGGACACCGTCTCTCCGATGATAATGCGCGATGGAGAATACTATGTTCCCGCCGAGGTTTTTACGATGTTCGGCAGCATTTCGATGAAAAACGCGTCTGACGACAACCTGCTCATCACGAACAGCGAGACAGGACAGTATGTGTCGATTCTGTTCATGTCGCAGGCGGCTGCGGTGAACGGCGAGGTGTTCGAGGGCATAGGAGTTTTCCGCGACTCCGGAGTATACTATATCGAAGCAGAGGATGCCGCGGATGCACTCGGAGTGGCGTATGAGTATTACACATCTGAGGAAGGCGAGGTCACGCTGAGACTGTACGATGAAAACCGTATTTTTTCACTTGAGGAGCTTGTGAAGATATACAGCGGAAATTCGGATGAAGGCGAAAGCGTACTGCTCCCGAGCGAGGAAAATGACGACGATGAAGTGATGGAGTCGGACAGCAAAAAAATATATGTGCTGTGTGCAACTCCCGAGTACGGCGACAGCTATTTTCCCGCACGCGACAATCTCGATTATTACGGAGTCGACTGCACTATGCTGCTTTGGGGGGACGAGAGCGACGAGCGGATTCTGTCCTCTCTTGTGCTCGGTGAATACGGTCTGGCACTCCCCGAATATTCGTCTCACGAAAATCCCGAGGACACGGCGGACGAAATCTGCATGATGCTCGACAGCGCGAACGAAAAAATTAAAAAGCTGACGGGCCGGACGGCGAGACTTACTCTGACGACGGGGGATGATAACCTTGACCCGCTTCTTCTCGAGAGGGGCT
>JBJFHS010000350.1:0-6562 GCA_051893885.1 Eubacteriales bacterium | reverse complement strand
GGTTGATTCTCATACCGTCGTCAGCCCAGAGCTCTTCACCCATCTGGTACATGAAAATCTGATAGTTCTGAGTCATACCGATTTCCATGTTGTTGAACTGAAGGATAGGAATGAGAGCGAGCAGGTCATCCCATGTCTTCGGGACGTCCACGCCGAGCTCAGCAAGAATATCTGTGCGGTAGAACATCATTTCCCACGACTGCTTATCGGGCAGAGCGTAAACCTTGCCGTACAGTGTGAGAGGAATCATAGCCGCCTCTGTGAAGCGTGCTTCGATGTCGTGGTAATCGGAGAATATCTCGCGCATTTTTGCGTTGTATTCTTTTGTCTTTTCGTCGTCGTCAGCCTGATCTTCATAAGCCTCGGGGTTGACGGCGATTACAGCGGAACGGATAGCGTACTGGATCGGGTCTACGCCTGTTCCGGGAAGAGCGATATCGGGACCTACGCCTGCAAGAACTGAGGGAAGGAGCGTACCGCCTGCGACGAGCTTAAGTGTAGCGTCGATACCGGACTGAGGACCGAAGTCGTTATCCATAAGGTTACGGATGATCTGCGCCTGGTCACGACCGGTTGTTACCCATACGTCGATCTGTCTGTCGGAAGCCTGTTCTTCGGTTGAACCGCCGAGTGAGTTATAGTCGGTGAAGAACGAAGCCACGAACTGTCTGATCTCATACCACATTGCCTGGAAGAAGTTTCCGTCGCTCTTGGGTTTAGCCATTGAAGCGGGCTGAATGTTAATATAGTCAAGCTCGAGCGGCTGGTTCTTTGCGCTGGAAACCCAGTTACCGAGTGTGGATACCTGGTCCTTCAGGTTCTTGAGGTTCTTTGCGATTTCGTCCTCATCGGTACCCATCTTGAGGAGAAGGCGGGCTGCCGTTTCAAGTGTTGAGGAGTTCTGGGACTTGATATCCGACATACCCTCGATGTAGCTTACAACATCGGTGAGTGCGAGAGACTGGATTACGAGGTCCTCGACAACATCGGGGAGAACGCGTCCGAAGCCGTAGTCGCGGTAAGAGTCGGGAGAAGGACCGGTGAGCTTTAAGATTTCAAGGTAGTCGTTGTTGATTGCGTCGACTATCTCAGAAACCTGACGGACTACGGTGCCCATTTCGCCGAGAGTTACCTCAAGTCTGACGGTGTGCTTGCCGGGTTCAAGATAGAACTGGAAGGTATCCGCGCCGTTGTTTGCGGCTTCAACCTGCCATGCGGAGTCGTAATTGAACTTTGCGTAGTTTGCTTCTTCAAAAGGAACCTTGCCGTCGATGTATATCTTTCTCGAGGTATACATACCTGACTGCTCATTCTGTCTGTAGCGGAAAACGATTTCGTAAAGTCCGGCGGTCTCGACATCAAACTCGTACTCGGCCCACTGTCCGACGGTCTGCCATTTTTCGCTTCCTATTGTATTGAGCATGATTTTCGCGGGGTCCTGAGGCTCTGTAATCGCGGATTTACGGTCATAAATCGGATATACAGTATAGTCTGAGGTTGCAGAGGGTGTTTCTGCGTCTATATGGATGGCTTCCGCAGCAGCTGCCTCTGTCTTTCCGCTGATGTATTCGTCAAAGGAAACCTTGTCCTCGTACGGATACACTGTGATTTCGTTGATTACCATCGGCTCACGTACCGCTTCGAGGGCGATTGTGTTCTCGCCTGCTTCAAAGTAGAACTCGAAGGGGTTGGCGTAATAGCCGTTTGAGTCGATGAACTCGTATTCATTCCACTCATGCTTTACGTTTGAGGTCGGACGAAGCTCGTTTCCGTTCGAGTCCTTCTCAAATCTGCCGTCAGTGTAGTTGTTTACCCATTTTTTCTTCATGCACAGGTAACGCGCTTCGCTGAACGGTACAGAGCCGTTTATGTAAAGCATACGTTCGATAGAGTTTGTTTTTTCCGACGCGGAGCAGTATGTAAGCTTAACCGCGTAAAGTCCCGCTTTGGGAATATTTACGGTCCATGTCACCTTGCCGGAATCGCCGACCTTAAGCGACTGACCGCTCTGACCTTCATAATCGCTGACAACGGAAACTTCCGCATCAGTCTCATCCGCCACGTAGTCGACAGCCTTTATTGTTACGGCTTTCGTTCCTCTTTCGGCGCCCGAATATCTGTTGGTATATTCGGCATATGAGATCGATTTAAAGGTTTCGCTGATTTCCTGCAGTGTCGTTTTTTGTTCCGCCGCCGTATCGTCTGCCAGAGCGGGCGACACGAGGGTTGACATTGCCATCAGAAACGACAGAGCAAAGCTCATCAGCTTTCTGCTTGTGGTTTTTCTCATAGAACCTTCCTCCTGCAAATTTTTAAGAAGCTCCGCTGACCGACGAAGCCTCTTTTATGCCGATCTGCCGCGAAAAAACTGCGGCGGAAATAACGGCAAATTATAATGAAGTCTTTTTCCCGACAGCTGAAATCATTTTCAGACGGCTTCTCAGTCATTTTCAGACGGCTTCAAAGTCTTTTTCAGGCGACTTCGGTAAAAAAGCACTTCCGGGAGTGCAAAAATATATGTATCCCGACAATTATATGCCATTATAATAGCATAAGCGCACAAAAATGTCAAGCGTTTGCACGCCGCCGTATTGCACCTTTAATGACCCGCCCGCCCGATTTTTTTCATTTTTCAAAAAACGCGATTCTGCCCTCTCCGCACTTCACATTAAAGCCATTTTCGGGAAATGTGAAAAGCTGTCGGGTAAGTAATTTTAATTTACTTTTATTGTTGATTAATTATTATTTTATCGCCTTTTAGGTCGCTTTTTTGTATTTTATTTTGTGATAATATTAACATTTTATGGTGTTGTAAATTTAATTTACCGTTACATATGTAGTCGTACAGCTTCGGTTGTGTACGGGGCGTGACGGAAGTATGTTATTTTTTGTGCTTTTTGCACAATTTAGACCCTTGTTTTTCTACACATATACACAATGCACAAATTTTTCAAAATCGCCGCCGGCATGATATTTTATTTCCTTTTTTAACCATAATTGTGGTTTTTCTGGCTTTTGTCGCGATTTTGTCCGGCCGGCGAAGCGCAGCTCAGACCCGACACCATAAGCGGCACCGCATTGGCATAAAAGCAATAATAACGTCGAATTCCCTTGACAAACGGACACGGATTCATATATAATATATGTAATTAATTCGCGGATATCCCGCCATTATCTGGAGGTATTTTATGTACTACATTGGAGTTGACCTTGGCGGCACTAACATCGCCATAGGCATAGTAAACGAAAACTACGAAATAGTTAAAAAAGGAAGCGTTCCGACCAAGCCCGAGAGAGGTGCGGACCCCATCATCGAGGACATGGCAGCTCTGTCGAGAAAGCTCCTCGAGGAGTGCTCCCTCACACTTGACGACGTCGAGTACGCCGGAGTAGCTACCCCGGGCACGGCGAACAGCGAAACAGGCATCGTCGAATACTCGAACAACATCCCCTTCCTCAACTACCCCATGGCAGAAAAGCTCTCCGCACTTCTCGACGGAAAGCCGGTTTATATTGAAAACGACGCAAACGCAGCGGCTAAGGCAGAGGCTTTCGCAGGTGCGGCAAAGGGAGCAAAATACTCCGTAATGATAACCCTCGGAACTGGTCTCGGCGGCGGAATCGTGCTCGACGGAAAGGTTTACTCGGGATTCAACTTCGCGGGCGCAGAGCTCGGTCACACCGTTATCGAAAAGGACGGCAGACAGTGCACCTGCGGCAGAAAGGGATGCTGGGAGGCATACAGCTCCGCTACAGGCCTTGTAAACATCACAAAGGACAGAATCCTTGAGGCGAGAGAGAGCGGACGCAAGACATCCATGGAAGAAATGATAGGCGGAGATATCACAAAGGTTTCCGCGCGCACCGCTTTCACCGCTATGAAGGCAGGGGACGAGCTTGCGGCTGAAGTAGTCGACGAATACATAAGCTACCTCGCGTGCGGCGTCGCAAACATCATCAACATCTTCCAGCCGAACATTCTCTCAATCGGCGGCGGCGTATGCAACGAGGGCGAATACCTCACAAAGCCCCTGCTTGAAAAGGTGTTCCACGAAACTTACTCCCGCGCCGGAACTCCCCAGACCAAGATCGTGATCGCAAAGCTCGGAAACGACGCCGGCATAATCGGTGCAGCAGTTCTCGGAAAGTAATATCGCAATACCAAAAAATATCGGTGTTTTGTCACTATAGACCACCGATATTTTTGTTTGTTATGGGGAGTTGGCGGACAGGGTTTTTTATTTCTCAGATGATGTAAAATCCCTCGTTTTTTTCGGGAGGACAGCCGAGCCTGAATTTTTTCTCCACCGCCCAGCTGCTTTCGTCGGGGTCGGGGACGTAGATTTTGATTGTGCTCCGGTTTTTTTTGTCTTTTCCGGCGATTGCGGCTTCAACGGGGGTGATTTCGGTGACGGCGGGGGTGACTTTTTCGCTCAGCGCAAACACAGAGACCGAAAGCTCCGCGGTAAAGCTGACCTCGTCACCGTCATGCCTTGCTATTATGTCACAGACGTTGACCGAGGTCTTTCTGATATCGCTGTTCTCTCCGCCATCGTCCGACATGGCCTCACATTCGTACCTGAACGGGGCAGTGGACTCGTCAATCGAATATTCCCCGCCGTTTTCCGTTACGCAGCTGATTTTCACGTTTCCCGAAGCGCACATTCGCCCGTCCTTCAGCGTGATTTTGTCGATATCCCCCTTGCCCCACGCGAAAACATACGTCGAGTCCGGCTTTACCTTAACGCTCTGCTGGTGTGTAAGCCTGCCGCTCGCCGCACCTGACGCTCCGATCACTTTCAGCTCGCTCGTCGTCAGCACTTCACCCTCCACGTCGGGCAGGTATGCGTCGTCGGTTATCTCCGATCTGATTTTTCTGATGCAGTCAATGTCAAGCGCGTACTCCATGTTCCACGAGATAAGTCCGTCGTCGGCAAGAGAGACCTCTGTCATCGTTACCGACGGAAATGCGGCAGCCGATGAGGTATAGGCGTTACCCGACTGCTGCGAGCTTTTCTGCGGTACAAATCCGTCCGGCAGCACAACGCTCTCGTCAATCGGGGTTCGCGATCGCGAGGTGACATAGTTTCCGTCCGGGTCGGAGAGGAGCAGATTCACATACGCATCCCCCTTGACGCTGACTCCGTCCCCGGAAAAACGAACGTCGGAAACGCATATCTCGCCGACTGCGGAAACAAGGCGCATACCCTCCCTTTCGCGAATTTCGCCGGAGACTTCCGCGTTGTGTCTGATTTCAGCCGCTCCTGCGCTTGAGACCTCGGCGGTTTTTCTTCTGACCACGGCGTTGTCGGTCTTGAGCGAGGTTTCTGCGGCGCGAGATGAACACAGGCCGAGCCGAACCTTTGACGAAAGCGTGATTTTGCGCGGTGCTGTGACGCGGCAGGTACAGGCGTCGGCAGATACGGAGAGGATGGTGTCGTTCGGCGAGAGGCGGTCGTCCTCGGTTTTCAGCGGTATATGACCCGTGAACGAACTCGTCTCCGAGACCTGAGCTATCTCGCCGTCCCCTCCGACGTACAGCACGGTGTAGGTCATCGCGCCGTCAGCCTCAAGCTCCTCGCCCGAGAGGTATTTGCCGTCTGCATATGCGTTTGCGCGGACTCCGATGACACGCCTGACCTCGGGCTGGTAATCCGGAAGGACAAAATCTTCGGACAAGTCAAGTGTCGATTCAGTTTCGACCCTTTTCAAATAAATCATGGTATATTCCTTTCTCTGTAATAAAATCTATCAGAATGGTTTTTCCGCCTTTACAGTTTCCGCTGTCCGCCGACGATATCCGCCATAGCTTCGACTGTTTCGGGTGAGAGGTAGTGCTCAATCCGCTCCGTCTCAACAAGGGAGTCTCTGCCGGTCAGCAGGAAAAGAAAATCAAGGACAGTGGCGTGGCGGCGGATGAGGTACTCGCCCATTTTTGCCCCGGCCTCAGTCAGGGTAATGTAGCCGTAGCGTTTATAATCGACGTACCCCGCGAGCGCCATCTGACCCGCCATACGCGACGCCGACGAGGGTGAGACGCTGAGCTCTGACGCGAGGGTGCATATCCTGACGGGCTCGTCGCCTCCGTTTTCCCTGCCGCTGAGGCGGTATATCATCTCAAGGTAATCCTCTGCCGCCGGAGTAAGCCCGCCCTCGCGTCTCCTCTCCCCTGCGTAGCCCGAATCTGTCCTGAATTTCTTCTCCTCCTCCCCGATAAATTTTTCTGCCACTGTGTCATCCCCTCCTCAAGCGGCATATTCTCTTATCAAACAATGTTTCGCCGGTGCAATCTTCCGCTGTTGATACTTTATCACTGATATATTATTCGCTTCCCTCCTCCGGCAGAACTTTGTTTCAAGCAAAACTCTGAAAAGATTTAGTTTTACGTGAGTTTGAGGATGGAGAACGGGGGGACGCGGACGCTTCTTGTAATGAAGCATAATGACTTCGTCATTGGCAAGAACTTCAATCGGTTTTTATCATTTATCGTGTAATGCGTATGGTGGCGGTATCACTTCGGACGGGTCAGCTGGCCTCGCGGCTTGATATAGCGATCCTCGAC
>JBJFHS010000349.1:0-6581 GCA_051893885.1 Eubacteriales bacterium | reverse complement strand
GAATAGCGTTCGTCAAGCAGGTCGGATATTCCGGCTAAAATCATGATGATTCCCGAAACACGGTGGGGAACTATTTCGTAGCTGCCTTTGCTGTGCTCATCCTCTCTGACAAAATCCGCGGTGATCAGCGTTCTCAGATGATGGTACGCCTGACCGGTGGAGCCCAAATTCAGCGCTTCGACTAACTCGGACACCGTCATGTTTTTCTTGAGCAGCGCGGACAGTATGTTCAGTTTGGTCTGACTGCCGATGCACGCAAGTACCCTTTCAGCCGAGCCGTTTTCAGCCAGCTTCAAGAGAGAATCCGCGTCTCTGTCCTTCGATACCCAGCTCGACTGATGTCCTCCTGACGCAAACACGCCGAGATAAGTTATGCAGCCGGTCAGATTTTCTTCTCCGCACTTGTTTTCGCAGTCGCTCATCAGCTTCATCACGTTTTCGTCCGGGTGCATATTTTTCATTTTATGCACGTGACCGACTTTTTCGCCGACGTTTGATGGCATTGACGAGTCACTTTTTTCTTCATTTGCTTCTTTTTTCGCGCTCAGCTTTGTGAGGAGCTCCTTTATCCCGTCAAGCTCACCACGCAGAGCGTCAATTTCAGCGCCGTAATCTCTTTCCATAATGATCCTCCTTGTTTTGTATTAACGTAATTGCGTAAAACCGAACCTGCAATATTATTATATGACATCGCAGTGATTTTGTCAATACGTAAAACCAAAATAATTACGGAAAACCGAAATTTTTTCAGGCGAAACAAAAACCGAAGTGGAAAAAACGTCCGCTCCGGTTTGTTTTGATATTTCAGGTTAAATGTAAAGAGAAGTGTTTATCAGTTCATGTCGGCAATGCGTTCGACTTCCTGACGTCTGAATTCATCGGCACACGCCTCGTTGCACCAGTCGTATACTTCTTTGTTTAATGCGCCCTCGACGTAAGCCGCTTCAATCTGCGACCTGAGATAGGTGATGTACGGCATCATCATTTTTAGGTTGTGCCAGTCGAGCTCGCCCTCGAGTACCTTGCCGAACATCGCGGTTTTCGATTTTTCGTCGAGCAGAGGGAACAGCTTTTCCAGAAGTCCTCTCTCCGCCTCTCCGTCAAGTGATTCAAACGACGCGTTTTTTATCATTTCGGCAGTCTGCGCGTCTCCCAGATAATGCGAAAGCTCGGCTATTTTGGATATGTCCACGTCGTGAGCCGCGAGCTTTGACGAAATCGAGTCGAGTACGCTCGGTTTTAGCAGCGGTGCGAGGTTCATAACGTCGTCTATTGTCTCTGCTGAGGTCTCTTTTCCCATTGCAAGGTCGCCGAGAACTTTGGATTCACCCTTGGTCGGCTCTCCTGAGGCAATCAGCGAGTCAAGTGATACTCCGAAAGTCTCCGCTATGCTGACGAGAATCGAGACGTCCGGAAAACTGTCGCCGAGCTCATATTTTGAAACCGCCTGCCGCGTAATGTTCAGTTTTTCGGCGAGCTCGGACTGTGTCATGTCTGCGTTTCTTCTGAGCTTTGAGATGTATGCTCCGAATTTCTGTGTATTGAAAATAAAATCACATCCTTTTGACAAATGATATATGATGAGCTGCAGCACCTTCATTTCTGTAATTATTATATAATATATCCGCCTCCGGGTCAAGCAAAGTATGGTTGCATGGACAAAAAACGGGGGTAAAATCAATATCATATCCGAAATAGAGTTGCAAAACACCGCGCCTTATGATATAATTGTTCTGCAATTTCAATGCGAAAGGAAAAATCGGACAAATAAATGTACTATATTTCGTTTCCGGGGCTTGGGATTGAGCCGTTTCATATCGACAAAACGGTCCATATCGACAAAACGGAGTTCACCGTGTTTGAGCATCCCATAGCATGGTACGGGATTATTATCACCTGCGGAATGATTCTGGCGGTGCTTCTCGCGACGAGGCTTATTAAATATGAAGGAATTTCATCCGACGATATCCTCGACCTCGCGTTCACCGTCATCGTTTTTGGCGTCATCGGAGCACGGGCGTACTACGTCATCTTCTCGTGGGGGGAGATTAACTACGTCGCGACCGGCGGCACAGCCTTGCAGAATATTTTAAACACAATTTACAACTGTATAGCAATCTGGGAGGGCGGACTTGCCATCTACGGCGGAGTGCTCGGCGGACTTATCTCAGCTTTTGTCTTTTCAAAAATCAAAAAAATCAGTTACCTCAAGCTCACCGATATCCTCGCCCCGTGCGTACTCGTCGGTCAGATTATCGGACGGTGGGGCAACTTTGTAAATGTAGAAGCATACGGCGCAGAGACAAACCTCCCGTGGCGCATGGGCATACAGTATGTCGTAAACGGCGCGACTGTCACCGAAAAGTACGTGCATCCGACATTTCTGTATGAGTCGCTCTGGAACCTCGTTCTGCTCTCTGTGATTCTGCTGATTTACAAAAAGAAAAAATTCGACGGACAGATGTGCGCGATGTACTTCATGTTCTACGGACTGGGCAGAATGCTGATCGAGGGACTGCGCACGGACAGTCTGATGCTCGGAAACCTCAGAGTGTCACAGGGACTGAGCTTCCTTCTTATTGTGCTCGGCATCCTGATGTTCATTTTCCTCGGGGATAAATCGAAGAAAAAACGCAATGAAGCTATAGAGTACGTTTCGGTTTACACCGGCGGCGAAGAAAGTGCGGAAAAAAATGATAACGCAACAGAAAATTCCGCAGAAAACGATAAAAACGAAAACAAGGAGTAAAAAACATGGCTCACATTATAGACGGCAAAAAAATTTCCGCTGCGGCAAGGGCGAATATAAAAGAACGCACAGCTGAGTTTGAAGCGAAAACCGGAATCAGGCCCGGACTCGCTGTCGTGATAGTCGGCGAAGACCCCGCTTCACAGGTTTACGTCAGAAACAAAAAGCGCGGCTGCGAGGAGGTCGGCTTCTATTCCGAGGTTCACGAGCTGCCCGAAAGCACAACGCAGGAGGAGCTTGAAGAACGCCTCGAGGAGATAAAAAGCAACCCCATGATTCACGGAATCCTCGTTCAGCTGCCCCTGCCAAAGCACCTCGACGAAAAAAGGGTGATCGACATAATCCCGCCGGAAAAGGACGTCGACGCGTTCCACCCCATCAACACCGGAAAGATTATGATAGGCGACTACAGCTTCCTCCCCTGCACACCCGCGGGAGTCATGAAAATGCTCGAATATGAAAATATTTCCGTCGAAGGCAAGGAGTGCGTGGTCGTCGGAAGAAGCAACATCGTCGGAAAACCGATGGCTATGCTCCTGCTCCACTCCAACGGCACGGTCACAGTCTGCCACTCACGCACAAAAAATTTAGCCGAGGTCACAAAGCGCGCGGATATCCTTGTTGCGGCGGTCGGAAAGGCGAAATTCATCACGGCTGACATGGTAAAAGAGGGCGCGGTCGTAATTGATGTCGGCATGAACCGAAATTCCGAGGGAAAACTCTGCGGAGATGTTGACTTTGACGAGGTTTCAAAGGTCGCGTCGGCAATAACTCCCGTTCCCGGAGGCGTTGGCGTCATGACGATAACCATGCTCCTCGAAAACACACTCAGAGCGGCTGAACTGGCGTTCAGAAAAAGATAAAACCGCCGAAATAGTTTTAAGAAGGTGTGAGACATAAAATACTATAAAAAAATCATACTGAAAAACGGAAATGCGTGCATACTGAGAAACGGCGATGAATCCGACGGACAGGCTGTGCTGGAAAATTTCAATCAGACGCACGCCGAAACTGATTTTCTGCTCTCATATCCCGATGAAAACAGCTTTGACGCGATGAGTGAAAGCCGGTATCTCAAGGGAAAGACCGAAAGCGAAAATGAAATAGAAATAATCGCCGAAATTGACGGTGCGATAGCCGGAACTGCCGGAATTGACGCAGTCGGAAGCAAATATAAAGTGAGGCACCGCGCCGAATTCGGAATCAGCGTTGCAAAGGATTACTGGGAAATCGGAATCGGCTGGGCGTTGACTGAGGCCTGCATTGAATGCGCGAGAGAAGCGGGATACAGGCAGCTTGAGCTCAATGTGGTTGCAGATAACAAGAGAGCCGTAGCCATGTACGAAAGAGCGGGCTTTGTCGAATACGGAAGAAATCCCATGGGCTTCAATTCGCGCACGGCAGGTTATCAGGAATTGATTCTGATGAGACTTGAGCTGTAAAGCGTAAAAACCACAAAAAAACGCATTTATCTCAATTTTACCCATTGACACAGGGAATAAAATGTAGTATAATATATCCTGCCGCATGATGTCGGGTCTTAAACGAATGTAAAATTCTACCCGCTCAGCGAGTTCACATAGAGAAAGTGAGGTGCTTTTCGTAAAATGTTCGCTATTATTGAAACAGGCGGAAAGCAGTACAAGGTTAACGAAGGAGACGTTATCTTCGTTGAAAAACTCGACGCAGCAGAAGGCGAGAAGGTTACATTCGACAAGGTTCTCGCAGTAAGCGCAGCAGACGGATTCAAGACAGGCAAGCCCACAGTTGAAGGTGCTTGTGTAACAGCTAACGTAGTAAAGAACGGCAAGGGCAAGAAGATCTACGTTATGACCTACAAGTCAAAGAAGAACGAGAAGAAGAAAATCGGTCACAGACAGCCTTACACAAAGGTTCAGATTGAAAAAATCGCGTTTTGATTTGCAGCCGTAAATGCCTTTGACGGAGAATTCAAGTGACAAAAATTACATTCTTAAAGCGCGGCGGCGTGATATGGGGATTTCGCGAGACGGGTCACACCGGATTCGGCGAAGAGGGGGACGACATTCTCTGCTCGGCTCTCTCCGCTATGACGATGCTCATTTTAAATACGCTTGAGGCCGCATACGAGTGCTCGGTTGACTACAAAATCGACGACGAGACCACGGATATAACGGTGAAATGCCGCTCAGCTCTCCCCGAATACGAGAAGGATGAGCGCAAGCAGTTTGCCGCGTCTGGACTTCTGCTCGGATATTTTTATCAGCTCAATGACCTCGTGGAAGAATATTACGAATTCCTTGACGTTGACACCGCCGAAGAGTAACGGTATTTTAAATATGGAGGAAATAACAATGATCAGAATCAGTTTACAGTTCTTCGCTCATAAAAAGGGTGTCGGTTCCACAAAGAACGGACGCGACAGCGAATCCAAAAGACTCGGTGTTAAAAAAGCTGACGGTTCCAAGGTAATTGCCGGCAACATCATCATTCGCCAGAGAGGCACACATATTCATCCCGGTGTAAACGTTGGCATCGGCTCCGACGACACTTTATTCGCCCTCGTTGACGGTAAGGTTAAGTTTGAGAACATCGCTAACGGCAGAAGACAGGTAAGCGTTTACGCTGAATAAGTTAAAGATTCGGATTCGTTTCTTTACACTGAAAAATCTGTTTTCACTTGTTTCATAAAAAGCAAAAGGTCATTCGATTTTGTTCGGATGGCTTTTTTTGTTAAAAATCAAAAGTGGCTTTTTTGTTTTTGATTTTCAAAATTTGCAACACATAATCCGCGCGCTATCGAGCAGATTAATGAATAAGCACGAAATTAAAAGTGAATCAAGAAGGAAAACAGAAATGCAGAAATTATATAAAAAAATGTGCGCGACGGTGATTTCGACAATTATCGTCGTCATGACGCTCACATCGGCAGTGTGCGGCGCGGATGTAGGTGACGTATTTGTCGGAGGAATGCCGTTCGGAGTTAAATTTTTCTCTCAGGGAATCGTAATTGTCGGTTTTTCTGAAATAGAGACTGCGGACGGCATGAAAAATCCGGCATACGACGCGGGACTGCGGGTGAACGATGTAATAACAATGATAAACGGCAGCGAAGTCAGGACCTCCGGCGAGCTGATCCGGCTGATAGAGGAGGCTGACGGCGAGGTTGAGGTGACGTACCGGCGCGGCGGAGATGAGAAAACCGTGAATTTTGAGCCGATGCTGTGTGCAACCGACGGCAAGAAAAAGACCGGAATGTGGATTCGGGACACAACGGCGGGAATCGGGACGGTCACATATATCATTCCCGAAACCGGTGAGTTTGCCGGACTCGGACACGGAATCTGCGACGCGGAGTCGGGTGAGCTTCTTAAAATGGAGCGAGGAACGGTGGTAGACGTGCAGATTTCCGGCATATCGAAGGGAAAAGCAGGGACTCCCGGGGAGCTGAAGGGGTTTTTTACCTCGGAAAAATCGGGGGTTCTGCTCGGTAATACGCTGTGCGGAGTGTACGGCTGCCTGAGCGAGATACCGTACGACCTGATTCCCGAGCCACTTACGGAAATTGGCGGCAGGAGCGAGGTACAAACGGGCGAGGCGGTCATCTGGTGTACGCTTGACGGAAACAAACCGAAGAAGTACAAAATCAACATCGACGAAATACACCGCGCCTCAAACGACAACCGCAGCTTTACAATCACCGTGACAGACCGCGAGCTGATCGAAAAAACCGGCGGCATTGTTCAGGGAATGAGCGGCAGCCCGATAATCCAGAACGGCAAGCTCATCGGCGCGGTGACTCATGTGCTTGTCGACGACCCGACGAAAGGGTACGGGATTTTTATCGAAAATA
>JBJFHS010000348.1:0-1687 GCA_051893885.1 Eubacteriales bacterium | reverse complement strand
ATCTTGATTTGACATGATAGCACATTAAATCGGGGAAGTCAACACACAAAATGCTTTGGGCGGCGGGGCGGAGTTTTGAATCATACTACAGTATTATAATTGGCAGAAAAACGTCATCCCAGCGAGTACCAACCCAGCTTTTCCGCCTGACGCAGTTCGTTGATTAGCGAAATCAGCCTGCCGCGCGCTGACAGATAACCGGCGAGGTCCTCGCTTGAAAATCTCGACTCCATCTCCTCCAGTGCGTTGTCGATGTCCTCCGCATCGGTGTGGCCGACGGTGCAGCGGATGTAGCTCCTTTTTTTCTCCCACATCCCATGAATCACCGTGTAACCGTCGTTGAAATTGCGGTAGTCATCCTCTCCGCCGACTGTCATGGGGAGCTCTTTTACGGCTTCAATCATATCCAGACAGAATCCGGAGATGTAAAACGACGATATGACGACAAAAATAGTGATAGCGAGCAGTACGCACACAGCCGAAATCAGTGACCTCATTTTTTCTCCTTTCTGATGCAGGTTACCTTTCCGCTGTCGTCCGCCGTCATGATGAAAATTTCCTCAAGCCGCAGCCCGCTCCGCTTTATCTCATCGTCGAGCCGTCTCTCGTCCCACCCGATTTCGGAAAGTCTGTCGCGCAGAATGTACCCGTCGATGATAATCAGGTGGTCGACTCCGATTTCGGAGGGATTTAAACCGAGGTCCTCGGGCGTGGCAGGGGCGTTTTTGGCTTTCGGGAACACCGACAGCTTGCCGTTTTCCTCGAGAACTACATAATAAATGTCGTCCAGCTTCGCAAAGCCCTTCTGACGCAGCTCGGAAATCAGCTCGTCCGCCTCGATTCGGTTGCGTTTCAACTCCTTCTGAAGCAGTTTTCCGCGTTTTACGAGTATGGTAGGCGAGCCGTAAAACAGTTTTTTGAATAAATTTGACTTCAGCAGCAAAAACGATACGATGACCTCGACCGCGAGTAGGAGCAGAATCGGGATGAGAGCGTAAAGAATCGGCTTGTTCCGGTCGGTTATGGGCTGGACGGCGATTTCGGAGAGTAGCAGGGTGATGATGAGCTCAGAGACCCGCAGTTCGCCTATCTGCCGCTTTCCCATGAACCTCAGCGTGAGAAGAAGCGCGAAATAAATAATTATTGTACGAATGTAAAGTATCAGCATACATATATTTTACCCGTTTTAAAGGAAAATATAAAAAACTTTTGAAAAAGGGCTTGACAAGAGGTGGAGGAAGTGATATAATAACGGAGCTGTCTTCGAGAGGGCGAAAGCCTGAGAGGAAGGTTGAAAAAAAGTTGAAAAAACTTTGAAAAAACCTCTTGACAAAGTAAAGACAGTGTGATATAATAACAAAGCTGTCCGCGAGAGAGTGGGCGGCGAAAAAAATCGCTCATTGAAAATTGAACAACAACGAAATGTACTAAAAGACTCCGAAAATTCTTTTGAATTTAAAAGAAGCTCTAAAGTAATAGAGAGCTAACGATCACTCTAAAGTGGTAACAGCTGGAGGAAACTCCGGATGATATACAATATTTTAGAGAGTTTGATCCTGGCTCAGGATGAACGCTGGCGGCGTGCATAACACATTCAAGTCGAACGGTGACGAGGACTTCGGTCCTCTGAGCAGTGGCGGACGGGTGAGTAACGCGTGAGCAACCTGCCTGCTAAAGAGGGATAACA
>JBJFHS010000347.1:0-6706 GCA_051893885.1 Eubacteriales bacterium | reverse complement strand
ATCGAAACGACAACTCAGCTCGCGGAAATCGTCACAAACGCAATCCCCGCTGCGGTGAGAAAAAAGGAAAACCAGAACCCCGCACGCCGCACCTTTCAGGCGATACGCATTGAGGTAAACGGCGAGCTCGACGCGATAGAACCGTCAATCCGCGCTGCTGTGGACAGGCTCAACCCAGGAGGAAGACTTGCGGTGATCACCTTCCACTCACTCGAGGACAGAGCGGTCAAGGAGACATTCAGAAAGCTCTCCGAGGGATGCACCTGCCCGCCCGAATTTCCGGTATGTGTGTGCGGAGGAAAGCCGAAAATCAAAATTCTGTCGAAAAAACCGATTCTCCCGAGCGCTGAGGAGGAAGAAATCAACCCACGCTCGAGAAGCGCAAAGCTGAGAACGGCGGAAAAGTGCTGAAACAGGATTAAATTTAAATAAAAATAATTTCAGACCAACGAAAATAATTTTTAAATTTTTTTCACAAAGGAGGCAGCCATGACTTACCAGAGACGTGAATACGTTCTTGCCGACAAGCTCAAAAAAGAATTCAGAGGACGCGGTTCGGATGTCAGCGGTATGCGTGCAACCTCCACACCGGAACTGATGCGGCGGGCTGAAATGGGCCGTGACCCGAAGGAAAACTGCGCGGAGCAGGCGTTCAGGGAAAATTATTACAGCCACGTAAACGCACGGAAGACTACTTCGACGCAGAGCTCATCCGTCAGGTCAAATACAAATACATATGCCCGGAAAAATCGCGCCGCAAATTCAAACCGTTCTGCGGGAACAACCTCGAGGCCGTCTTCGTCAAATGCAGGCAGGAGACAAAGCAGCGCAAAGACAAAACCGGCAGACAGGGCATCGGCTGACATTAAAATCAACCCCGAAAACGAAATCAGAGTCAAGCGGAAAATGATATCACCGCTGTTTGTCACGCTTCTTGCGGCATTTACCGTTATGGTCATGTTCCTCGTTATGGAAGTGTCAAACGTGTATAAGGCGGCAAATGAAGTTTCCGAGCTCGAGAGCCAGCTGAAAACGATGCAGAGTGAGGCGGACGAGCTTGAGTTGAAGCTTGAGGCGAAAAACGACATCCGCGAGATTGAAAAGATAGCTACGACAGAGTACGGAATGGCCAAGGAGGACACGCTCCAGCGGCGTTATATCTCCCTCTCCGACGGCGAACGGATTGAAATCCTCGATTCCGAAGAAGAGGACGGCTCGGGAGGAGTCCTTCTCTCGTCGATTTTCTCGGCTATCGGAGATCTGTTCGATTGAAACGTGAATCAATTATCAACAAAACAATTTGCGGGCTGCATTAAAATCCGACAGGCAGCCCGTTAATTTTCAGAATATTGCCCCGCAGAGCTAAATAAAATAAAAAGCGGGGACACATATCAGACCGGAGGTGCGCGAATGAACAAGGGTCAAAACCGTACAGACAGAAAAACCATGCGGAAAATGGTCTGTATATTCGCGTTCTTTCTGATGGTTGCGGCGTGGATAGTCGGGCGGCTTGCGAGCTACCAGCTGAAAATGCACGACTACTACCAGTCAAAGGTGCTCAATCAGCTGACGATACAGACCGAGGTCACACCCGAGCGCGGCACCATAACCGACCGAAACGGAAACATCCTCGCCACAAACATCACGGTGTACAACGTAATTCTCTCTCCGGCTGACATCATCAGGAAAATGGAGAAAAACGAGGATTACAACTCCGACAGCGACCCCGACAACGATGTGCATTACGAGTACACTGACGGCGATTACGGAATTTTTTACTCGGGGAATAAGCTCAACGAGATGATAGCCGAGGTTCTCTCGAAATACCTCGACGTCGACAGGAATACGATTCTCGAAAAGGCGGCAAAGACGGACCGGTATTACGAGGTGGTTAAGCGGAATGTCGATTCTGACCTTGCGGGCCGGATCGAGGACTTCATAGCTCAGTTTGAACTCAAGAAGGAAGTGTACTTCATCGCCTCGTCAAAGAGATATTACCCGAAGGGAGACCTCGCGTGCCACGTCATAGGCTTTACCAACTCTGAGGGCGTCGGAATTTACGGACTTGAGGCGTACTACAACAACCTCCTTGAGGGAACGTCGGGTCGGTATATCCTCGCTCAGGACGGCCGCAAGAACGATATGCCCTTTGAATACGAGCGGTTCATTGAAGCCGAAAACGGATACAATATCACGACGACACTCGATATGTACATACAGTATGAGCTTGAAAACCAGCTTGAAAAGACGTTCAATGAGTCCGGCGCGGGAGACAGAGTCTGCGGAATAGTGTACGACGTCGATACCTGTGAGGTCCTTGCGATGGCCACCTACCCCTCGTTTGATTTGAACGACCCATACACCATCGACGAATACTCTCAGGCGGAGCTCGACGCGCTCGGATATAAAGAGGGCTCGGATGAGTACAAAGAGGAATACAGCCGCCTGATGTACAGAATGTGGAACAACAAGTGCCTCACCGAAACTTACGAGCCGGGTTCGACCTTCAAAGTCATTACCAGCGCGATGGCTCTCGAGGAGGCTGTGGTAACTCCGGAAACACCGTTTTACTGCGGCGGCTCTCTTATAGTTGAGGGATGGTCAAAGCCGATTTCATGTGCCAATCACAGCGGTCACGGAAACGTAACTTTCAGGGTCGGTCTTCAGCAGTCCTGCAACCCTACTCTTATGCAGGTCGCGGCAAGGCTCGGACGTGAGAAATTTTACCAGTATTTCATGGCGTTCGGGTACGGCGGAAAAACCGGAATCGATCTGCCCGGCGAGGTCGGCTCGATTTACTCCTCATACGATAATTTCTCCGGCGTCTCTCTTGCCGTCTACTCCTTCGGTCAGACCTTCAAAACCACGCCGGTTCAGCAGCTCAGAGCGATTACGGCTGTGGCCAACGGCGGATACCTGCTCACCCCGCACCTGCTCAAAGAGATAGTCGACGACGACGGAAACGTAATCCAGACCTATGAATCGGAGCCTGTGCGTCAGGTTGTCAGCGAAAGCACCTGCAAAACGCTCACCGAAATCCTTGAGGAAGGCGTCGCGACGGACGGTGCTGCCAAAAACGCGTACGTCAAGGGATACAGAGTCGCCGCGAAAACCGGAACCTCCGAAAAGCTCGACGAATACGACGAAAACGGCAACAGACCATACCGAATCGGCTCGACCGCGGCATTTGCTCCGGCAGACGACCCGCAGATTTCCGCAATCATCATGGTTGACAAACCTCTGAAAAGCGCGGTTTACGGCGGAACGGTCGCGGCTCCCTATATATCGAACCTGCTCTCGTACGTTCTGCCATACATCGGCGTCGAACCTCAGTACACTACCGAGGAGCTTGCGATGCTCGACGTTACGCTCTCAAACTACATCGGAGCGAGTGTGGAAAACACGATAAACGACCTCTCGTGGCGCGGCTTCAGCTACGAGATAATAGGCAGCGGAGACACAATAACCGCTCAGATACCCGAAGCCGGCTCAAAGATTTCCAGCGATACGGGACTTCTGATACTGTACACCGGGGACGAAACTCCGTCAGATACCGTGGAGATACCCGATTTGATGGGAATGAGCGCATATAACGCCAATAACGCCGCCGTAGCCCTTGATTTGAACGTGTCCTTCTACGGTTCAACAAACGGCTCAAGCGCGACTGTTATAAATCAATATCCCGCCGCAGGAACAAGAGTGCCGAGAGGTACAATTGTAGAAATAGAACTCCGCCACCTCGACGGAACGGACTGATATACCGTGATAAAATCAGGGCTCTGACAGCTTTACAGTAGCTTTAAAGCAGCTTTCTGTCCCAAAACAAAGGAATTCCAAAGTTAAAATTCAATGTAACGGAGGATTTCCATGAAGCAAAGAGAAACTTTCTGTCTGAGAGATATACTTGACGGCGTAAAAATCCACGGCGAAATTCCGGACGGTTCTGTTGCCGGTATCTCAACCGACTCGCGCACGGTGAAGGAGGGAGACCTTTTCATCTGCATACGCGGAGGGAGAGAGGACGGCCACAGCTTCGCCCACGATGCCGAAAAACGCGGAGCGGCGTACATCCTCGCCGAAAAAATGCCGGATGCGGTTGACGTTTCAAAGGTCATACTCACCGGCGACACCCACTATGCGAGCTCGGCGGCATGGTACAACTTTTACGGCAAACCCGCCGGGAATATGACTAAGGTGGCAGTTACGGGAACCGCGGGAAAAACCTCAACCGTGCTTATCCTGCGTGAGCTTCTCGCCGCCGCCGGACACCGTGTCGGAGTTATAACCACGATAAAATCCATGTCCATGGGCAGAGAGCTTGAACTCGGCGAAAACGGCGGCTCGTCTGTCAGCGGAGTCTGCGGGGCAATGACCACACCCGACCCCGAATTTTTCTGGCAGGCTGTCTCCGAGATGAAAAAGGACGGCTGCGACACTTTAATCTACGAGGCGTCGTCACAGTCGATTCTGCGAAAATCAGCCGCCGCAGTCACTCCTGATTTCTGCATCTGCACAAATCTTTCCGAGGAGCACATGGACGCCCACGGGACGATGGAAAACTACTTCGCCGCGAAAGCCTCACTTTTGTGCGGAGTAAAAAAAGCTGTCGTAAACATAGATGACGCCTGGTTCTGCAATCTGCCGAAGCTGTTTGAAGTGTGCGATTTCATCAAGGTCTCCGCCCGACCCGAAAGGATAGGGGACAGCGATGTGTGCGCCCTCAGATACCGCAGTCTCGGTGAGGACGGAATCGAGTACGTCTACTTCTCCGACAGGGCGGTGTTCAGAATAGTCAGCCCGCAGATCGGATTTCATTCGGTTTACAACACCATCGAAGCCGCAGCTGCCGCAATCAGCCTCGGAGCGGATCCTATGTCGGTGCAGGAAACCCTCGCCGGAATGGACGGAATCGACGGTCGGATGTACCGGGTGAGATACCGCGGCAATATTGTCCGGAATACACAGAAAATCAGTGCGGAGGATGTGCTGCCGAGCGTGTTTATAGACTACGCACACACGCCGAAAGCCCTTGAATCAGCCTGCCGCGCGCTGTATGAGATCAAAAAAGGGAAAAAATCCGCCGGTATCCGCCTGAAAGTCCTGTTCGGCTGCGGGGGAGACAGGGACAAAACCAAACGCCCTCTCATGGCGCAGGCGGCTCAGAAATACGCGGATTCGGTCATAATCACAAGCGACAACCCGAGAAGCGAGAATCCTGACGATATAATTTCAGACATTCTCTCGGGAATCGACAAAACCAAGCCGTATACGGTCATCCCAGACAGGCGCGCGGCTATAAAATATGCGCTCAACACCTCGGGAGCGGGAGATATTGTACTGCTCGCGGGGAAGGGACACGAAAAATACGAAATTACGCGCGACGGCATGAGACCATTCGACGAGGAAAAAATAACAAACGAAACCTTTGAAGAAATTTTCTTCCGCCGCGGATAAAATGCCTGATAATTTGATTTAAATAATAAAATGACGTTATGATGTGCGATTTTAAAAAGATACGCTGCGAATTATCGTACAAATGCGGGGAGGAATGAAAATGAGCGTAGAACTTAAAATGAAGCTGCTGTCACCGTCTGAAATCTGCGGTGCGGTGAACGGCGTTCTTGAGACATATAACAATGCTGATACCGAAGCACAGGAGAGACTTATATCCACTGATTCGCGGGAATGTACGGAGGGGACGATTTTCTGCGCCATAAAAGGTCAGAATGTCGACGGAAATGACTTCATTCCCATGGCCCTCGAAGCCGGTGCGGACTGCTTTATCTGCCAGTATGTGCCCGATGAGGCGAAAAATTCGGGAAAGCCGTTCTGTGCGGTTATTGTCGAGGATACCGTCAAGGCAATCGGCTCTCTTGCGTCGTATTACCGCGGCTTCTCCAAGGCTAAATTCATAGCCATTACGGGAAGCGTCGGAAAAACCACCACAAAGGAGTTCATATACTCAGTCGCTTCCGCCTCGTTCAAAACGCATAAAACTCAGGGCAACTACAACAACGAGCTGGGGCTTCCGCTAACGATCTTCGGAATCGAGCCGGACGACAGGGTCGTGGTTCTCGAAATGGGCATGAGCGCGCTCGGTGAAATCGAATACATGACGAAAATCGCGCGCCCCGATATCGCAGTCGTCACAAATATCGGCACATCGCACCTCGCCACACTCGGAACACGCGAAAACATCTGCCGCGCCAAGCTCGAGATAAGACTCGGTCTGCCGGAGGACGGAATTCTCCTGCTCAACGCCGACGAGCCTCTCCTTTTCAACCAGTACGAATCGCTCGGCAGCAACACCAAGCTCATGAGCATCTACAACCGCTGCGGTGACTTCCGTGCAGTCAACATCAGACAAAAGCTCGACGGAATAGTGTACGACCTGATTTATTCCAACAAGGCTGTTACAAATGTCGAAATTCCCGCTCTCGGAAAGCACAACGTATACAACTCACTCGCCGCTTATTCGGTCGGAGTTCTCCTCGGAATGACGGACGAAGCTATCAGACGCGGACTCAAGACCTTTGTCGGCGCGGATATGAGGCAGAAAATCTACGATATCGGCGGAATCACCGTGATCGACGACTGCTACAACGCAAGCCCGGAGTCAATGAGAGCCGCAATCGACGTACTTGTCTCAATGGCAGCAAAGAAAAACGCACGTCCCGCAGCGCTACTCGGAGATATGCTTGAGCTC
>JBJFHS010000346.1:0-6710 GCA_051893885.1 Eubacteriales bacterium | reverse complement strand
AAACCGGCGGTACATTAAACGGGTTATTTCTTCGGGAGAAGCTGTTTGATTATATTGATATTGTCGTTGCTCCTGTTTTAATTGGCGGAAAGGACACTTCCACCCTGATTGACGGAAAATCTCTGCTGTTCGACAGCGAATTATCACAATTGGGAGTTTTGAAATTGCAGGAGTGTATAGTTTTGGAGGCCTCATTTCTTAGATTACGTTATAAAGTGATTCGTTGACAACTTCCAGGTTGTCAAACAGATACAAGAGCGCACTTCTTATACGGATTAAACCCGTATGCGCGCTCTGTGAGACTGAACAGCTCGGCCCCCTGAATTTCTGGGGTGCGTCACTGCGTTCCGTACAAGGGGCTACATCCCATGCGCCGCTATGCGGCTATCCTTGCATGAAAAAAGGCGTGACTTTCGCGGTCACGTCTTTTTTCTATTTTACTGTCTTACGAACACCCCACTAAAACCATGGGAGGTCTTTTTTTGTTCGGTTATTTCAGTTTTCTCCGCTCGCCTTGTTGTCGAAATAATTTTCAATAACCGCGCACTTTGATTTTTCCTTCATGCTTCGCGCTATGTAGACTACTGGAGTATCAAGAAGGCTGGTACAAATGAAGATGATATAGCTCGACACCATAATGGAAATGAGAGTTTTTGTATCATACCATCCGGCGAACGCCACAAGGGTAAAGAGAACGGTATTGATTACCTGTGAAATGAGAGTGGAGCCGTTGTTGCGGAGCCAGAGAAAACGGTGAGAGTCGCCGGTTCTTTCAGAGGTAAGCTTCCACCAGCGATGGTACAGCCATACGTCAAATCGCTGGGAAATCACATATCCGAGCAGGCTCGCCAGAAGCATACGCGGCGTGGTCGAAAAGATCGTGCGGATGTGCTCTCCGGCCCAGTCGGATGCGGCAGGGGTGTACAGAAGCCAGTACTGCGAGAACATAAGCATGACCACCGATGCGAACACGCCGAGCCACACCGCAAGCGCCGCACTTTTTTTGCCCTCATTTTCGCTGAGAATGTCGGTAATCAGATAAGTGGCGGCAAACATGACATTTCCGAGAGTCTGCTCCATACCGAAAGCGTCAATCATCAGAAGAACCTCAATGTTCGCGAGAATGGTGCAGATTACAGTCATTGCATACATCCCGTTTTTTCCGAACAGCTTATATGCGAGCAGGACGACTCCGTAAATCAGCACAACCGAACCGAGCAAAAGAATTTCATTCCTCATTTGTCTCACCTCCGACGCCAAAATCAGTATTGTTAAGCAGAATGTCAACGCGGTCATTGTGTAGATACAGCGGCATGACCTGCTCCCTGAAAACCGAAATCACATCGGCGTCGGGGCGGATTTTTGTACGGTTTTTCACAAAAATATTGACACACACACGCTCAAAATATTTCAGCCCCGTTTCGATATCCGCCCGCATACTCTCCGCAGTCTGTCCGGCCAGACCGAACAAAAGGCAGCATTCGTCAAACTGTTCGGCTATTTTCGCCGGATCTCTCTCGTCAATTCCCTTGTGCAGCACATTCTCGCGGTAATCGGCGTCAAAGGTTTCCACACCCGTTTTGATTTTCAGCTGTGTTCCGACCTGTTCAAAAGCACGCCGCCACCCCGGTAACTCATCGCGGTAGAGGTAGTGGCACTCAAAATGCAGCGTGTGAATTTCCTTTTCGCGGCAGAGACTTACAAGATCGCGCAGAGTCGTCTCGCCGAGCTCGGGAAAGCTGCCTGAATTGATGACTTCCAGATGTCGATAAAGCCCGGTAACCTGCGCCATTGCCGAACGGTTGAGACGTATGTTCTCGTCTTCATCCGGAGAACAGTCCAGATGATAATCGCAGAAAGAACATCTCCGCCAACGACACCCACTTCCCCGCAGAAGCAAAATTTCGCGAGGATTTTTTTCATGAATAACACTGTAACGAATCATATAGCTCCTTCCGGCAATAAAAAAAGCGCTCCACGGCGCGAAAAAAATATTGCCCGTAGTTTTGTTTAAGGACAGGATGGTCACGAACTGTCCGTATTGCTCCGAAGTTTCCTCGGAACTGTAATATTATACACCATAATGTATCCCCTGTCAAGCCCGAATTTCACACCTGCCGCTCCGCCTCGACCCGTTTGGAGAACAGCGTGTCGTGATTTATACACGTGTAGAACTTGCTGCGTATCCGGTCGCAGTCGTGCAGCTCCAGTCCGAGCAGCCACATCAGCTTTGTAATCGTCGCCTCAAAGGTCATGTCGTACGCTTCGATCAGATTGAAGTCCTGCTTTACCTTTTTGCCGACCTCGTAAACGGTCATGTTGCTTCCCTCGTTCGCCACCTGCGTGGTCATGACGACAAACTTACCCTTTTCCGTCCACTTCTCCATCTCGGAATAAAACACGTCGAGCAGAGTCTGGGGAATTCCGCCCACGCCGAAGCTCTCGATAACGATGCAATCGTAATTTTCAAACAGATATCTCAGAATGTCCGGCTTGAGCCCTGGAATCAGCTTCAGTGTGCAGACTCCGGCGGGCATATTGTAGTAAAAATGTACGTCGCCCTGAATCGGTATCTCAGGAATGTATCGGACAATCATGCCGTCCTGAATCACTGCGGGAAATGGATAATTCAGGCTTGAAAAGGCGTTGAAGCTCTTTGCGCGCTCCTTTCTCGCCCTTGTTCCGACGATTACTTTGCCGTCAAAGACGATGTTCACGTTCTGCGATTCGCTGTCGGAGGCATAGATAAAGCTGTCGAGCAGATTTGATTTCGCGTCGGTCACATCCATGTTTATCGGCTTCTGTGCGCCTGTCACCACAATCGGCTTTGATGAATTCTGAATCATGTACGACAGTGCGGCGGCGGTATAAGCGAGGGTGTCCGTCCCGTGGCAGATTACAAAGCCGTCGTATCTGTAATAGTTTTCCTCCACGGCGCGCACTATCAGCTTCCAGTGCTCGGGTGTGGCGTTTGTGCTGTCGATATTGCAGACCTGCACCGCGCTGACCTCGCACACATCCTTGACCGCCGGAATGTACGAGAGGATGTCCGCCGTAGTCAGGCATGGAGAAAGTCCGTCGTTTGTCTGAATTGATGCGATTGTTCCGCCGGTGCCTATCATCAGTATTTTCTTCATATATAATAAATGCAGTCTCCTGTCTGTGTTTTCTGATGATTAGTATAACAAATTCCGGCCTAAAAATCAATGCGGTACTCGGTTTTATGTGGAAACTTACAAAAATTTAACTGTCGGTTAAGCCCGTGCTTCCGATAAATATCTTCCATTGGGCAAAAAAATCTGCTATACTTTATACATCGGTACCGAAATACATTACACGGAGGTTGAAACATGACTGAAACAATGGGGCAGATAATCAGGCGGCTGCGAAAGGAGCGTAACCTGACTCAGGAGGAGCTCGCCGAACAGCTGAATATATCCTCTCCCGCGATATCGAAATGGGAAAACGACACAAGTATGCCCGATATCTCGCAGGTTGTACCGCTGGCGAATGTGTTCGGGGTCAGCACAGATGTACTGTTCGGGGTCGAGGGGACAAATGCGGACAGCGAGGCGTGGAAAATCATTAAAAATGCTCATTCGCTGCTCACAAATCCTCTCGATACATCCGGTCTGCGAAAAAAATACGCGGTGCTGCAGGATGGACTCAGGCTGTATCCCAGCAATACCATACTTCTCATGGAATCACTGGAAACCGGAATTGCGCTCGCTTATCCCGCTAACGATATATACGACTCCGAAAACGGACGCGATATTTATCACGAGTGCATACGGCAGGCGAATATTGTAATTTCATACTCAAAAAACACAACGGATGTCCTCAGAGCGCACATGATTATGGTTCTGCTTCACGCGGCCTACGGAAACAATGAGCAGGCTATGCTTCACGCGGAGAAATTCCCATGGCGCGCGGACATGACGATCCACATGATGTACGCCTACTGCACGCACTGGCAGAAGGACTACGAAATGGAAGCCGCGAACTGGGAATATGACATAATGTACCAGATGGAGGCAGCGCTGAATACACTTGTAAATCTAAGCAGCGCATATTCAAATCTCGGTAAGTTTGACGACGCCATAACCGTGCTCGAGAATGCGCTGAAACTGATTCACCTTGTATTTGAACAGGAACCAGTTAGTCCTCCGGTTCACTATCGGGAGGGCGGAGACATCTACTTCCTTCTCGCGGAGGTATGCCTGAAAAAGGGTGACAGGGACGGGGCAATTTCATACCTTGAAAAAATGGCAGAGTACGATATCGACGAATGTGCGAAGTTCACGGATGACACAAAGGTGACAACACCTCTGCTGCGGGATGTCAAGCACAAATTTTACAAGCTGTACCTTGGCCGCAGCTGCGCTCTTAAAACAAAGCTCAACGACAAAAGGCTCGCCTCACTCAGGGATGACGAACGGTTTGTGCGTCTGCTCGAGCGGGCGAATGATATGGTTGAGTAAAAATTGCCTTAATAGAATTTTGTATATTTATAGAACACCAAAAAGCCGGGGTTATTTCGCTCCGGCTGTTGTTTTAGTCCATATTGTCGGACATTTTTTTGATAAAATCACCGTATTTTTCAATGATTTCGCGGCATCGGTCATCGGACTTAAATCCATCGGGAAAATACCTGTCAATAAATTCAATATAATCACTCACATGATAGCGAAGCTCGTCACGCAGTTCGTCAGTATTCCTCTCTTCGACCTGCTTTGTCAGATAATCAGGGGAAAGGTATGCAAATCTGTTGAGCTTATTCTCAGATATATACTCAATCCGCCTCATGTCGTCAGAAAGCAGCTTATATGCCATATCGTAATCGCCGACTCGAGCAAACTGATCAGCCCATTCCATCCCAGAATCTCCAAGTATGCCTGATTTCATAAAATCGTCTCCCTCATACAGCGCGGAACGGACGGCAGCTTCCTTTTCATACAGAGCGTGAATTTCTTCGGGAGTATTTTTTGTCATTGCCAGATTGTAAATCAATGCCGTCATGTGTACATACATAGTGTGAATGACGTTTTTGATATGATTTTCCGCCCTCTCGCCTTCAATATTGCCAAGCAGCAACAATTCCCGGCACTGGTGAAGAAGCGGCATTGTCTGTGCAAGCTCCACCGCGCGTCTGCGATTATCCAGCAGTCCGGCCAACTTGCATATCTTGTCAACCGCCTGATATTGCAGCTGTCTGTCGGGGCAATACGCGGCGATTTCCTCGCTGATTCTGTTTGCTTCACGGCAGTTTTCCAGATGTTCCTCCTCTCCGCAATGTATGGCAGGAAGCATAAAGGCAAGCATACTTTTGAGTTTCCAGCTATCGGGATACATTTTGAGCCCGTCTCTCAGCACCTGAGCGGCGTTATACCACCGGTCGTTACTATTCCGGCACATAGCATCATTTGCTTTTTTGATAATTTCGTTTATTCTCTCATCCTTTCGCTCAATATCGACGCCAAGCAGCGAATCCGTCGTCACGTTAAACAGATTAGCTATCGGCGCAAGAAGGACGATATCAGGCATAGCGGAGTCCGTCTCCCATCGGCTGACAGCCTGAGGCGAAACATTGAGAAGCTCTGCAAGTCTCTCCTGCGTCATGTCGGCTTCCTTGCGCAGTTTTCTGATTGTCTGACCGAATGTCATATTAATTCTCCCTCGAAAATATTCAGGCGGTACCGTTTCCTGTGAGTAAAGTATAGCATATAAAAATATCAATGTCCACCTCACGATGATTGAGAATAAATCATGCTGAACGGGAATTTTATGTGAGAAAACCGGTGTTATTTCGCTCCGGCTGTTGTTTTACTCCATCGCACACAGCATATTTTCGATAAAAAACGCTTTCTATTGACAGCCGCACTTTGTTATGATAAAATCTAATCAGGAAAAACTGTGTTTGCGAGGGATATCCGATGAAAAAATTTAAATGGATACTTTTATGTGTATTAATTGTCGTCATTATCGGTATACTTACAGCAGTATTTATGGGGGCGAATATGAATTCTAACTATGTAATGAAATTTGTCAGGATCGGCTCCGACAACGAACAGATATGTGAACAGGAGTTTGCGGTGCACGAAGGAGACGTCATCCTTGACAAGGGCTTCAGTTTTACCGTTCTTCCCGCAAGATTCGACTTCACGAAGCCGGTAAGCAAAAAACCTTTCACAAATCAACCGGAAAAAACCTCGGAAAGACTCCTGAGAGTGAAGGAACTGAATGAGGATTGTGCGGTGATCGCAATTCTGCAGCAGGAAACTTCTATTGAAGGCAAAATGATCGTAACGGAGGAAAAGGAATCGCTGATAACCGTTAAATACGGCAAGACGTTCAGTGTTTACGCAAAAAATCAGGTAATGGATCTGCCGGGCGGGATTATGTATACTTTTGTCATTGAGGATACAGGCGCATCGGAATCAAAAACGCAGAAATACTGTACCGAATGCGGAAACAAGCTGACACAAGGCGACAAATTCTGCCGTGAGTGCGGTACGGCTGTGGGATGAAAAAACCGCTCCACCGGCTTGCCGTTTTGGATTATCGGGCTGTGATTCACGTGTGATTGCCATTAGGGACAACATTATCCGCACGATACCTGCCGCAGCCGGTGCCAGCAGAAAGCAGCGGCAGTTCCAAGCGTCATACGTTATCTTCCCGCGCGTTCAGAATGTCGAGGATATCAGTAATCC
>JBJFHS010000345.1:0-1716 GCA_051893885.1 Eubacteriales bacterium | reverse complement strand
ACTATATCCTCGAGGACGACGGCGTGATGTGCTGCTGGAGAAACCGGCTCAACAAAAAAGGCGACAGAGTGGACTTCTGCCTAACCGTGTTCCGTGAAAAAAACGGCGTCTGGGAGAGGGAGGACGGAATCGAGAGCGAGAGGGCGTACGGAATCAGGGCTTTGAAAAATGCGCTCGGCGAATGCGGTCTCGAAATAGTGAACGTAAGCTCCGACTACACCTTCACCGAGCCGGACGAAAATGACGGCAGGTGGTACATCACCGCGAAAAAAATACGGAATTTAAGGTAATATTTTGAATAAATACGAAATTTTAAAGGAAGTTTTCGGTCATACCGGCTTCAGAGGCGGACAGGCGGAGATAATCGACTCTCTGTCAGGCGGACGCGACGTGCTTGCCGTGATGCCGACCGGTGGCGGAAAGTCAATCTGCTACCAGATACCTGCGCTTATGTCGAGTGGAATTACGCTTGTAGTTTCTCCGCTCATTTCGCTGATGAAGGATCAGGTCATGTCGCTCGTGCAGACGGGAGTCAGGGCGGCTTATATCAACTCGTCACTGACATATAACCAGTACCTTAAGGTGATAGCGAATATGCGGCTCGGCGTTTATAAAATCATATACCTCGCACCTGAGCGGCTCATGTCCGACGATTTTCTCTCCTGCTGTGCCGAGCTCGATATCAGCCTGATAGCGGTCGACGAGGCTCACTGCGTTTCGGGATGGGGTCAGGATTTTCGTCCGGCGTATCTCGGAATCAGAAATTTCATCGCGTCGCTCCCAAAAAGACCGACCGTCGGCGCGTTCACAGCTACTGCCACAGACAGGGTGAGAGAGGACATAAAAAATCTGCTCGGTCTTGAAGCTCCGTTTGAGATAACCACCGGCTTTGACCGTCCGAACCTGTATTTTGAAGTGATCCCGACGAAAAAAAACACGAAATCAAACGAGCTGCTGCGCCTTCTTCGCGAGAGATACGCTGAAAAATCCGGCATAATCTACTGCGGAACAAGGGCGTGCGTCGAGGAGGTCGCGGCTATGCTGAATTCAAACGGATTTGACGCATTGGCATATCACGCGGGGATGGACGACGCCGCACGGCACACCGCACAGGACGACTTTATCTACGACAAATGCAGAATAATGGTCGCGACAAACGCTTTCGGCATGGGAATCGACAAATCAAACGTCTCGTTCGTGATACACTACAATATGCCGAAGGACGTCGAGAGCTATTATCAGGAGGCGGGAAGGGCGGGCCGCGACGGTGAAAAAGCCGAGTGCGTCATGCTGTGGAGCGATTCAGACATCGTGCTCAACCGTTTCCTGATCGAAAAAAGCGAACCTGTCCCCGGAATTTCAGCGGAGGAGAGCGAAAATCTGCGCCGTCTTGAACTGCTGCGGCTCGACAAAATGGTGGACTACTGCCGGACACTGGGCTGCCTGAGAGCGTTTCTGCTGCGGTATTTCGGCGAGGATGTCAGGGAGGAAAACTGCGGGAACTGCTCGAACTGCAATGGGGATTTCGATATCAGGGACGTCACCGAGGACGCGAAAAAAATCCTCTCCTGCATCGCGCGCACGAACAACACCTACGGCGGCACAACAATTGCGGCAATCCTGACCGGCTCCATGAACGAGCAGATTGAAAAAAAAGACCTCGACTCCCTCTCCACATACGGCATAATGAAGGGCTCAAGCACATTGGCTCCCAGG
>JBJFHS010000344.1:0-1725 GCA_051893885.1 Eubacteriales bacterium | reverse complement strand
CATATCTCAATTCAGTCTCCAAGAACACCGGCATCTCACACGAGGCTATCTGCGTGATCAACACCTCCGACGTCGACGCCGAAATCTCCATGACACTGTTCTTTGAAGACAGAGAGGCGCGCACAGACTTCCACTCGTTCTGCCCCGCTATGAAGACACACCACATCCGCATGGACAAAATCCGCAGTGACAGCGGCGAACCGATCCCGCGCGACACTCCCTACGCAGTTCTTGTCGAGTCCAACACTCCCATCGTCTGCCAGTACTCCCGCCTCGACACAAGCGCGCCCGAGATGGCTCTGATGACCACAATCGCTTACGCCGAATAACTTTTCTCTATTTCTCTGAAACGGAGGTAAAATATGCTTCCTTTAACGTTTGACTTAAAAAACAAAACGGCTGTTGTCACCGGCGGAGGCGGAGTTCTCTGCTCCGGATTTTCAAAGACTCTCGCTGCGGCAGGAGCCAAAGTAGCCGTCGCTGATTTAAGGCTTGAAGCTGCCGAAAAGGTCGCCCGTGAAATCCGCGAAAACGGAGGCGAGGCTGTAGCTGTTGAGATGAACGTACTCGACAAGGGCTCGGTTGAGGCGGCGCGCGACATTATCATCGAAAAGTTCGGCAGGGTCGACATTCTCTTAAACGGCGCCGGCGGAAACAACCCCAAGGGCTCGACTACCCGCGATTATCTCACGCCTGAGGAAGTCGCAGAGCTCGATGAAAACGGCACAATCGAGGGCGTCAAGACATTTTTTGACCTCGACCCCGACGGAATCTCCTTCGTTTTCAACCTCAACTTCCTCGGAACGCTCATTCCGACTCAGGTTTTCGCGCGCGGCATGGCTGAAGGCGGCGGAACGATAATCAACGTCTCCTCCATGAACGCCTTCCGTCCGCTGACGAGAATTCCCGCTTATTCCGGTGCAAAAGCCGCAGTTTCCAACTTTACTCAGTGGCTTGCGGTGCATTTCGCTCCGGTAGGAATCAGGGTCAACGCAATTGCGCCGGGATTTTTCCTCACCGAACAGAACCGCACGCTGCTCACCAACCCCGACGGCTCTCTCACTCCGAGATCGGACAAAATTTTGTCTCACACTCCCATGCGCCGCTTCGGCACGCCGGAGGATCTTGACGGAACGCTCCTGTGGCTCGCAGACGAAAAGTTCTCCGCGTTTGTGAACGGTGTGGTCGTTCCGGTTGACGGAGGCTTCGCGGCGTACTCAGGAGTATAAATTCCGTTTTTTCCACAAAAAATCCGCAGGATATTATACAAATGAAGAAAAAAATTATAACTCTCGCAGCAACCACCCTGCTCCTATCTCTTCTCACCTCGTGCGGCGGGCCTGAAGTTGTCAGCCTTGTTCCCGTCTACAAGGGAGCTGAGGTAACGGACACGAATCACGAGTTCACAACCGACGACTTCGACATCTACCTGACCTACGAGGACGGAAGTCAGAGCATAGCCGACGACTACACGCTCGAAATCAAGGGCATGAAAGCAGGATACTACATCCTCGAAATCACCGCCGACGACTTCACCGAGGAAGCGTACGTGCCGATCAACGTCCCCGTCTACCCGAGCGACGTCTCCGGCGAATCAAAATAATTCAATCAACAAAAAAAGAGGCTGTTCTACAAAATGCAGTCTCTTTTTCACGTTCGGGAGGAGAACGGGACGCTTCTTGTAATGAAGCATAATGACTTCGTCATTGGCAAGAACTTCATCAG
>JBJFHS010000343.1:0-27723 GCA_051893885.1 Eubacteriales bacterium | reverse complement strand
TTGCCAATGACGAAGTCATTATGCTTCATTACAAGAAGCGTCCGCGTCCCCCCGTCCCCCCGTTCCACCAAATGAAAGTTTTTGGGAATGCGAATAAAATATTGTTTTGAATGGCATAATAGTCACATATTAATAAACTATTAATCATTTGCATATTGATTCTTCACGTTTTTATGATATACTTTTTTATCCAAGGTAATAGGTCCAAATTATGAACAGAGGAGGAAATTGAAATGAAAAACGAAAAGGGCATGGGAGAAACCTTAAAGGTAATTTTTATAATTATCGGTGCGCTTGTCAGCGTTGCTGCTCTTGTAGCCGTAGTTTACACCGTATTCAAGAAATATTTCCAGGTTACGTTTGAGTGCGACGGTGACTGCGACGACTGTGACGACTGCTTCGACGAGGAAGAGAATTACGAGCCCATCTGCTGCTGCGAAAACGATGAAGACTCCACCTGCTGCGACGATTCCGAAGACGAGGAGTAATTCGGATTTTCGACGGAAAAGCTCTCGGTTTCTCTTTGAATAATTTGATTGAATTGGTTTACCTGAATTAATACTGTTAAGGCGTGTCCCGGGTCGGATTTCGGCAGGGGCGCGCTTTTTCGATAAATTTACATCCGTATGTAAAATATTACACAGTATTTTTCCCGATATTTTCGCCATGTGATTGATAATGCGCGCTTTTTTTGTTATAATAACAGTGTAAGAAAAATTAAAGTCATGGGGATATTGATATGAAAAACACTCTTGCCCGTGACACTTTGAAAAATCTCTCCGAGACGTGCATCAGGGACTCAGAGAAAGCTGTCAGAAAATGCCGCGCGAACCCGATTCTTGTGCGGAAGAAGTTCGAGATGAAGGACGTGTATTTCCGCAAAAATCAGCCGGATATACCGCTTATGCGATGCGAGCTGGCGTTTGACTACGAGTTCGGACTGATCATGCTTTCCGCACTGGTCATACTGCTTCTGATAATGAAAAAATGCTGCGGAAGGAAGAAAAAACGCGAAAAAAACAGAAAAGTTTCAGCCGATAAATAATTTATTATAAATATGAGAAAAAACACAAACCTGTCGCGGATTATTGCCATAGGTGCGTTTTATGTCGTCATTGTGCTCGTGTATATCGGGCGGCTTTTATACCTGCAGGTGTCGGGTCAGGATTATTATACCATGTCCACACCTTCGCGTACATATAAGCGAACCGTCACAATTCAGGCTCAGCGCGGCGAGATATTCGACAGAAACGGCACACCTATCGTTACAAATAAATATTTATATTCGCTCTCACTTGACTATGCCTCTGAGCCGGACGACGACGCGCAGCTCAACGATATGATTCTGACTGTGCGAGGCATGGCGGATTCGTTCGGCTGTGCTGAAAATCTCAGCGAACCGAGGGATGCCTTTGATATCACCGTGACCTCGTCGGGGCTTGAATTTTCGTATCCCGACGGATTTTTCGACACCGCACGCGGAAGACGCCTGACCAAGCTTCTCGGAGAACTCGGCGTACCCGATGACTCAACTCCGAACGACGACGCGCAGAGACTGCTCATCTACTACGGCATAATGTCGAACGAGTACAATTATGAGACAAAGGAATACGAAACCTACTATAATTATCCGTATTCCGTCGCGGCGGATATTTTTCGCATTCGCCTCGATATGACGCTCTCCGACCACTCCTCGGTTCAGCCTTATGTTATCGCAGAGGACGTTCCGATATCGTACATCAGCGCCGCGGAGGAAAAATACAGCAGGGGCCTTCTCGTTACAGTTGAGGCTGAGCGTGAATACCGGTACCCGGGCTACGCTTCGCACATACTCGGAAGGACGGGCAAAATACAGGGCAACGTCGAGTATTACACCGAGCGCGGCTACTCCCTCGACGCAATAGTCGGAATTTCGGGCGTGGAGTCCGCATTTGAGGAGTGTCTGCGCGGAAAGGACGGCACGCTCACGGTAACCGAGGACGAATACGGAAACGTCATCTCGACCGAAGTGACCGAAGAACCCGTTGCCGGTCAGGATGTCTGGCTGACGATAGACATCGGTATGCAGGTCGTGGCGGAAAACGCTCTCGCGGAAAACATTTTCAAAATACGCGCCGAGGCGACAAAACCTCTCTCAGGTGAGGATGCTTCCGCCGGAGCTATGACAGTGCTCGACGTGAATACGGGGGAAATTCTCGCTATTGCGTCATACCCGACATATAACCTCGCCACGTTTTCGGAGGATTTCGCCGCGCTGTCGCAGGATGAAAACAAGCCGTACCTCAACCGCGCGCTGAACGGTACATACGCACCCGGCTCAACCTTCAAGGTAGGAGTGGCAGTTGCTGCGCTGACCGAGGGCATCATTACAAAGGACACCATAATTGACGCGCAGGGTGAATATATGTACTACGCCGCATCGGGATTTACGCCGCGTTGCTGGATTTACCTCACATCGGGACGCGTCCACGGCAGAATAAACGTCGTCGAGGCGATTCAGGAGTCGTGCAACTACTTCTTCTACGATGTCGGACGGCAGCTTACAATTGAAAAAATGAACGAATACGGTCGGTATTACGGCCTCGGTGAATCGACGGGAATTGAGCTGACCGAAAAAACCGGTATTCTCGCCGGGCCGGACTACAGAAGCGACAACGGACTCGGTCAGTGGAGCCCAGGAGACACGCTTCAGGCGGCAATCGGTCAGTCGGACAACCTGTTTACACCGCTGCAGATTTCCTCGTACATATCGACCATCCTCAACAGCGGAACAAGGTATTCGTGCCACATCCTGAAAGAGGTTCATGACTTCGCGTCGGGTGGGGCGACATTCCGGAAACAACCCGAGGTGCTGAGCCAATTTGAAATAACCGATGAAATTCTCGCCGTCGTCAAGGAGGGAATGAAGGGAGTTATGGACAACGGCTCCGCGGCTTCGGTTTTCTCCGGCTATGAAATTTCTGTCGGCGGTAAGACTGGTACTGCGCAGGTTTATTCCGACAAATCGGATAATGGCGTCATGTCCGCGTTCGCACCGTTTGAAAATCCCGAAATCGTGATAACCTGCGTGATAGAGCAGGGTTCCGGCGGTACCGAAGCGGGCTATTCCGTGCGCGACGTGTTCGACTATTACTTCAAAATCGGAAAGTGGGCTGATCATTCAGACGATGCACCCGATGAGAATGACGCCGGCAGCGAAGACTACATTGATGACTACACCGGCGAATAATTATACAATATATTCCGGTAAATTAAACTAATAAATATACACACAAGAGGAAAATCACTTGCCAGACACAAATAAAATAATCGAAATTTTAAAGTCCGTTTATCCCGACGCATTGTGCTCGCTTGAGTACGGCGGAGACCCGTGGAAGCTGCTTGTCGGTGCGAGACTTTCGGCTCAATGCACGGACGAGAGAGTCAATATCGTGTGCAGCCCGCTTTTTGAGGCGTATCCCGATGTCTATTCCATGGCGGAGGCGGAGGTCGCAAAGGTCGAGGAAATCATAAAGCCGTGCGGTCTGTATCACTCAAAAGCGGACAGCATCGTCGGAATGGCTAAGATAATAGTGCGCGATTACGGCGGAAAAGTCCCGGATTCCATGGAAAAACTGCTTTCGCTGCCCGGTGTCGGCAGAAAAATCGCGAATTTAGTCCTCGGAGACATCTACGGCATCCCGGGAATCGTCGCGGATACTCACTGTATCAGAATCAACGGCAGGCTCGGCTTCTATCCGACAGATGTAAAAGACCCCGCGAAGGTCGAAAAAATCCTCTCACCTGTGATTCCGCCCGAGGAGCAGTCCGCGTATTGCCACAGAATGGTGCTGTTCGGCCGTGAATACTGCATGGCTCGGAACCCAGCGTGCGGCAAATGTCCCCTCGGCGAATACTGCGAAATGAATAAACAACCGAAAAATACATAAATAATGTGTAAATAAACGCTTTTGACAGATAATAATAATTCGCCAAAAAAGAGATAAATATGCAAAAACTGTATCTTCCACCACAGGTTGAGTTCGTCATAGACCGGCTGAATTCGGCGGGATTTTCGGCGTATGCTGTCGGCGGATGCGTCCGGGATCACCTCATGGGCCGCACGCCCGGTGACTACGATGTCACGACAAGCGCAAAGCCCGACGAAATGCTCGCCGTTTTTTCCGACTGCCGCGTGATTGAAACCGGCCTGAAACACGGCACAATCACGGTTCTCCGCGACGGAATGAGTGTCGAAACCACGACCTACCGCATCGACGGCTCCTACGCGGACGGACGGCATCCCGACTCCGTGACCTTCACTTCCGACCTTTCACTCGACCTCTGCCGCCGCGATTTTACGGTCAACGCGATGGCTTATTCGGAAAAATCGGGGATAATTGACCTGTTCGGCGGGCAAATAGACCTCGAAAACCGCGTAATTCGCTGCGTAGGTTCGGCGGACGAGCGTTTTTCGGAGGACGGACTGCGGATTCTGCGCGCGCTGAGGTTTTCATCCGTTCTTGATTTTTATCCGGACAGTGAGTGTGCCGAATCGGTTAAACGCCTGCGTTCGCTACTTGCCAGAATTTCGCGCGAGAGAATATATGTCGAGCTGACGAAGCTGCTTCTCGGGGTTGGCTGTCGACGAATTCTGGAGGATTTTCCCGAGGTTATTTCGTTTGTTTTGCCTCAGCTGGGTGCGGAAAAAGTCAAGTCTGCGGCGATACGCATCGAATCGGCTCCGAAAAATATTGAAATCCGTTACGCGATTCTGCTTGATTCACTCGAAATCGACGAAGCCTCCGCCACAATGTCCTCATTGAAACCGTCGAAAGCCGAAAAAAATGCCGTCATGACGCTGCTGAAGCATAAAAATGATTCGGAATATGCAACGGATGAATACTCCATGCTTCAGCTGATATCCAAAACCGACGATATTTTTCCCGAAAAGTTAGCGGATTTTCAGAAATGCACGGGAAAAATTGACGATTTCCGCTGTGATAACGCAAAAAAACTGACTCACGTACTGGTGAGCGAAAACAGACCGCGAAAGCTCAAAGATCTGGCGATTGACGGCAGCGACCTCACCGAACTCGGTTACAAAGGTGCGGAAATCGGCGAAAAACTGACCCTGCTTCTCGACCGGGTAATGCGTGGAGAAGTGCGGAATGACCGTTCGTCACTGCTCGATTTTCTCACAAATTTAAATTGAATCTGAAATAAATTGTCGTGCTTTGTAAATGAATTAACTGCACGTCAAAAAATCAGGAGATTTATGGATTTTCTGATTTGCTATTGAAACACGAGTTACAGAAAATTATCTGAAAAATAAGGTTAAAAATTATGCAGGATAAAACAAAAGACAAAAAATCAACTTCGGCGAATCGTCCGACTCAGTGCGAAACCTGCGCATATTACGATGTGATCGACGATGACGGTGAATACGGATGCGTTGTTGACATAGACGAAGACGAGGCATATGAGGAACGTTCAAATCCCCGAAGCTGCTGCCGTTATTACAAATTTTACGATGAATATAAGTCGGTACAGAAGCAGAACTGACAATAAAACCGTATTCAAAATGACAACAAATTGTTAATAATATCTAAGGAGATTGCGCGAAAATGAAAGCTGCTGTTCCGTTAGTCCTGCCGAACGTAAATGAAAGACGGCACGTACATATTCTGAATCCGACATCCGGCGGAAATAAATATTTTGACGCAGCCTGCCGTGCGATAGAAAAACAGGGCGGCGAAAAGCTCGTGAGTGAATCACCGGGGCATATAAGAGAGCTGACTGCGGATCTTTTTTCGCGCGATCCGTTCGCTCATGCGATAATTTACGGCGGAGACGGCAGCGTTTTTGAAGCAGTAAACGGGATCATGGACTCGGGGAGCGCATCTACCGCATCGTTTTCGGTGATTCCAGTCGGCAGCGGAAATGATTTTTCTTCATACGCCAACGATTCGGGCGATTTTCAAAAATCCGAACTGACGAGAATCGACCTGATTAAGACAAAATTTGGCGATGACGTGTTTTATTTTGCAAATATGATGAACATCGGCTTCGACTGCTCGGTTGTTAAAGAGACGTATACGCTTAAGAAAAAACCGTTTTTGCACGGTTCGGCGGCTTATATTGCAGGAGTTTTGAAGGTTTTGGCGATTAAAAAGACCTTTGATGCAAAAATTCGTCTGACAGGGTGCGTATCACTTGACGATGGCTCTGCACTCGATGATATCTGCGAAGACAAAAAATTGCTGCTCACAGCCTGTGCGAACTCTCGATTCTGCGGCGGAGGCTTCAACGCGGCGTCACTGGCATCGCTGACGGACGGATTCATGGATGTGCTCGTTGTAAACGATGTGACGCGCCTGAAATTTCTGTCTCTTGTCGGCGACTACAGAACCGGCGAATACATCACCTCAACGGGCGAGATAAAAGATAAATTCAGGGATGTAATCCGCTACATCAGATGTAAAAAAATGGAGATAACCGGCCCGGAAATGATATGCCTCGACGGGGAAATCTATGAAACCGACCGCGAAAATCGGATAACCGCCGAAGTATGTCGCGATGCTGTCTGGTTTGTGGCGCTCTGATTCAATAAATATGTAAAAAAAGGAAGCCGATATGAATAATACCGAGCTTCCGTTAAATATAGATTGATAAAAAATTACAAAATAATTTATGACAGATTAGTAAATAGAATAAAATTGTATAATATTAACAAGTACCATGAAATTTACCAACGATATTCAAACATGATTTCTGCGTTTTGGAATCATTGCGACTATGATAATGATGATTGCCGCAACCACAATCAGAGCAATAATTATCGCGGCCCAGTTGGTTCTGCCCTCCGTATTATTTGCTGAATTGACAGCTCCGTCGGCAGTGTCGCCGTTGACTCGGTTTGTGTCATTGACTCCATTATCCATGCCGTTGTTGTCGTTGAAATTGTCTGTGTTGTTGTTCGCTCCATCGTCATTTGTTACGCCGTTGTTAATATCATTGTTGCCGATATTGTCATTGTTGTCATAGTTATCGTTTGTATTATTACCGTTTGTTGTATTGTTTGTACTATTATCGGTGGAGCCGTTGTTGTCGGGGTTGACTTCATTTCCGTTCAGATTGTTGTCGCCGGTTCTCGCGGAGCCGTTGTAATTTCCCGAGCCGTCCATTATTCCGTCGCCGATGTTGTTGTTTGCAGGGTTATTATTGGCGATGTTGTTTCCTGTTCCGGCACCGTTCAGGCCGGCAGCGAAGCACGACAGGGAGCAGGTGAAGATAAGGCATACGACGGCAAACAGCGCTAAAATTGAATAAAGTGATTTCTTTTTCATAATTTCCTCCGAAAATATTTTGCTGAGCAATAGTATTGTTCCTAAAAAGCGATGTACATATTCAACAAAAAAATAAATTTATGAGAAAATTATGGAAAATTTATTCCTGATATGTAATTTGAAAGCCGGAAAAGCACATATAAATGAACGGCGTGATAAAAATATTAAGAAGAAATTATGTGAGAATAACTTATAAAAATACATGATAAAGATTAAAAATACACCTGAACATAAAAAATATACAAATCATTAAAAAGGGAATATATGGAAACCAAAAGATTTACGAAAAATGACGAAAGCTTTGTCTGCAAAAACTGCGGAGCCGATGTGCCGCCACTGAAATACACATCGCGGAACCACTGCCCGAAATGTCTGGCGTCGCTCCACCTCGATGTGAATCCGGGAGACAGAGCTGCTGACTGCGGTGGGATAATGGATGCGATTTCGGCTGAGCCTGACCCGAAAAAGGGATTCATAATAACGCACAAATGCAGAAAATGCGGTGCGCTCAGGCGGAACAAAGCTGCCTCTGACGACGATATTAACAAAATAATAAAGCTCACCGCCGCCCACTGATAAACTGCAAAAACAACAAAAAAATAACATGGAGTAAAAAATGTCATATACTGAACGGACGGAAATGCTGCTCGGAAAAGAAGCGGTCGAAAAGCTGAGAAGCTCTCATGTCGCGGTTTTCGGGCTCGGAGGAGTCGGAGGAAACGTTGTGGAATCGCTTGTCCGCTCCGGCGTCGGAGAACTGACTTTAATCGACGGGGACACGGTTGCCGAATCGAACCTGAACAGACAAATTTTTGCCACACTCTCGACTGTCGGACTGCCGAAAACCGCTGCCGCGGAAAAGAGAATTCGCGAGATAAACACCGATGTAAAGCTGAATCTGGTCCAGCGGTTTATCCTGCCCGAAGAGCTGAAAAACGGCGAAAACGGCATAAATTTCAAGGATTTTGACTATGTAGTCGACGCGATAGACACGGTCAGCGCTAAAATAGCGATAGTTGAGGAGTGCGAAAAAAACGGAGTTCCCGTAATCTCCGCAATGGGTGCCGGAAACAAGCTGGATGCGACAAAATTTGAGGTTACGGATATCTATAAAACTTCAGTCTGTCCTCTCGCCGCGGTGATGAGAAGGGAGCTGAGAAAGCGCGGAGTCAAAAAATTGAAGGTGGTTTACTCCCGTGAGGAAGCCGTACGTCCCGCATTTCAGCCGGAAAACAGTGAAAGCCGCAAAGCCACACCCGCGTCATGCTCGTTTGTACCGTCGGTCAGCGGACTGATAATCAGCGGCGAAGTGATAAAGGATATATGCGCAAAAGAGATAAAAAATTCACTTGACGAGAGGCGCAAAAATGGATAACGAAACAGCAAAGCCGCGCGACCCGGTGACCTCAATTCTCAAAAAATACCGTAAGACAATCTGGGCTCCGTTCATTTCGGCAATAAAGGAATACCGACTGATTTCGGAGGGAGACAGGATAGCGGTCTGTATGTCCGGCGGAAAGGATTCGGCTCTGCTCGGCGTACTGATGAAGCAGCTCTGCCGGTATTCCGACGTTCCTTTTGAGGTTGAATATATAGCGATGAACCCGGGCTACAGTGAGGAGAACCTCGCGCGGCTGAAGGATAACTGCCGTAAACTGGAGCTCGACGTGAAGCTGTTCGACACAAATATTTTCTCGGTTGCCGAAAAGCAGGAGAAGAACCCGTGCTATCTCTGCGCGAGGATGAGGCGTGGGCATTTGTATAATTATGCAAAAAGTCTCGGCTGCAACAAAATAGCGCTCGGACACCATTTTTCGGACGTGATCGAGACCACGCTGATGGGAATGCTGTGGGGTGCGCAGATTCAGGGTATGCTGCCGAAGCTCCACTCTACAAATTACGAGGGAATGGAGCTGATCCGGCCGCTTTACAAGGTGCACGAGGACGACATAATAGCGTGGGCGAGGTATAACGGTCTGGAGTTTCTGCGCTGCGCCTGCCTGATGACGGAAAAAAGCGAATACGACGAAAACACCTCAAAGCGCAGAGAGACAAAAAATCTGATACGCGAGATGAAAAAAACGAATCCCGATATCGAAAAAAATATCTTCAATTCGATTCACAAAGCCAATATCGACACCCTCTGCGGCTACAAACTGAACGGCGAAGAACACACGTTTCTGGATAATTATTGATTTTCGGCCGCATACAATTAATATGGCCAACTAAAACAGCCGAAAAGTCGGAAATATCAAAAAAAATACCGTCACAGCGAGATTTATTCTTGACATACGCGCATTTTCATGCTTTAATATATATAGTTGAAACCAAAGTTCTTTAAAATCTATAAAAAACACGAAAGGCAAATTCCAATGTATTATCAAAAAGAGATCGAATGTGCCTCGCCGGAGCAAATTCGCGAGTGGCAGAACGAAAGACTGCTCAAAACCGTACGCAGAGTATGGGACAACAATGAATATTACCGCAATAAAATGAAGGCAAGCGGCGTCGAATGCGGAGACATAAAGTCGGTAGACGATTTACATAAACTTCCGTTCCTCACCAAAGACGACCTCAGAGAGGCTTATCCGTACGGCCTTATGTCCTCCCCTCTCTCCGACTGCGTGAGAATTCAGTCGACCTCCGGCACAACCGGCAAGCGCGTCATAGCTTTCTACACACAGCACGACATCGACCTCTGGGAGGAATGCTGCGCCCGTGCAATCGTGGCTGTAGGCGGAACACGTGACGATGTGGTTCAGGTGTGCTACGGTTACGGTCTGTTCACAGGCGGACCCGGTCTCAACGGCGGCTCTCATAAGGTTGGCTGCCTCACTCTCCCCATGTCCTCGGGCAACACTGAGAGACAGCTCCAGTTCATGACGGACCTCTCCTCGACCATCCTCTGCTGCACACCGTCCTACGCGGCTTACCTCGCAGAATCAATCGAAGAAGCGGGCCTGAGAGACAAGATAAAGCTCAAGGCCGGCATTTTCGGAGCTGAAGCGTGGACGGAAGAAATGCGCCATGACATCGAAAACAGACTCGGAATCAAAGCGTACGATATCTACGGTCTTACAGAGCTTTCCGGCCCCGGCGTTTCGTTCGAATGCGAGGAGCAGACCGGTATGCACATCAATGAGGACCACTTCATCGCGGAAATCATCGACCCGAAGACCGGAGAAGTCCTTCCCGAAGGCTCAAAGGGCGAGCTTGTGTTCACTTCAATCACAAAAGAGGCGTTCCCGCTTCTCAGATACCGCACAAAAGATATCGCCGTTCTCTCGCGCAAAAAGTGCTCCTGCGGACGTACGTTTGTCAAAATGTCCAAGCCGATGGGCAGAAGCGACGATATGCTCATAGTCAAGGGCGTCAACGTGTTCCCGTCACAGATCGAGGGCGTTCTCATCCAGCGCGGACTTACCTCCAACTACCAGATCATAGTTGACAGAAAGGGCACCACGGACTCTCTCGAGGTTCTTGTCGAAATGACACCCGAGCTGTTCAGCGATACAGTGACAAAGATAAGCCGCGTCGAGGAGGAGATCACCAACGCGCTCAAGTCGGTTCTCGGAATCTACGCGAAAGTGTCGATAGTCGAGCCCAAGACGATAACCCGCAGCGAGGGCAAGGCAGTCAGAGTCATCGACAGAAGAAAGCTTTACGTATAATAAACGCTTCTGGCGAATACTATTTGTCGAATATTATTCGCAGATAACCTATAATTTTTAAGGAGGCATAAATATGTCAGTCAAGCAGCTGTCCGTATTTGCGGAAAACAAGAACGGTTCACTCTACGAAATAACGGAAATTCTCTCAAAAAACGGCATCGACATCCGCGCCTTCAGTATAGCAGACACACAGAGCTACGGCATCCTCCGACTCATTGTAAGCGATCCCCGAGCTGCTGCGTTTGCTCTGTCGCAGGAGGGAAAGATTGTCAACGTGACTGATGTGGTCGGAGCACAGATACCTGACCGCAAGGGCGGACTTTCGGAACTGCTCGGAGTGATAACAAAGGCAAACATAGCGGTCGAGTACCTTTACGCTTTCACTACAACTGAGACCGGCAAGGCGTTTGTAGTGTTCAGAGTGGAAGATAACGAATCGGTTGAAAAGCTCCTGTCCGAAAACGGTATAAACGTGCTTTGAGGACGCGCAGGGCGAATAATTCAAGAACATCTCAGAGGTTAAAACATGGAAGAATCAGTAAACTACGCGGAATATACCGTTGAGCAGAAAGCTGAGGGCAAGTTTCTGAAGCGCAAAATCCTGTGGCTCACGGTATACGCGCTTATCATTTTCGTTTATGTGGGAATAATGGTAAAGCTCAGCAATTACGGCGTGCTTGTCGCAATTCTGACAGTGCCGTTCATTCCGCTGACAATCATGGTGCTCCGTCATTTTACATGGAATCGTTATGTAAAGATAGAGCACAGATATGAAGTAGTCAACGCAAAGCTGAGAATCACGGAGCTTTACGGAAAAAAGGATGAAGTCGCGTTTGAAAACCTGATTTCGGAATTTTCGATAATCGCGCCGATGGACGAGGAATACCGCGAAAAATGGGAAAAGGCAGACAAGATTCTCGATTTGCGCGGAAGCTATAAGTCACCCGACTCGTATTTTGCACGTCTTGAGCGCGACGGAAAGAGCCTCGTGGTTCGCTTTGAAGCAATAAACAAAATGATCAAGGTCATAAAGTTCTACAATTCCTCCTCTACAGTAGTAAAGGAACTTCGTTTCTGATTTGAAGCCGCAATAAAAAAGGAAACCCCGTTCTGGGGCGGAATTTGCAAAACAATAAAGCATCCGCATGGATTTTCGAGCATACGGATGCTTTTTTTATTCATATCGAACCATTTTTTATAGTTCCAGTTTCATTTCTGCGTCACCGTAACATATTTTACCGGTGGGCTGAAATCCCAGTTTGTCATAGATATGTCTGGCATTGTAATTTTCAGGACCGCATATCAGATAAATGTTTTTATATCGTCCGGAGTCTTTTGCGTACTGAATCATCAGTTTTACAGCTGCTGTGCCGTAGCCCTTGCCTTCATGCTCTGTGGAAATCATAATTCTCCAGAGGTCAAGGCGTTTTTCGTCAATTTCCTCCTCCAGAAGCATGAAGCCGACAACGGTATCGTCATTATATATGGCAAACGGGAATACATCACCGTCATCCCGGTATAGCCATGCCTGTGCAAGAGAAACGGCATTCGGTGCAACAAAGTTCTCTCCCTCGGGGCGTTTCATTTTTATGATTGCATCAAAATTATCTTCGGTGATCTTTCTGAAGTTGACCATAGTTTGTCTCCGACAGATATATTCAGAATTTTAAAATGATTTTAAAAATCAGATCGTGCAGATCCATTGCGCAAACATCACAACCGGCGCAATGGTCAGGACGCAGAACAGCGTGGACGAGCCCACAAGCTCAGCGGCATACCCGGGTGAAATCCTGTACATCTCGCCGAACATCGTCACCACCGCAGGACACGGCATCGCAGCCATGATTCCGCCGAATATCACCATGTAGTCGGGGAGTGAAAGCAGACGCAGCACGATTATAGCCAGCACCGGCATCACAACCAGCTTGACAAGGCAGACGTAGTACACGTTTTTGTTGAGCAGCATAGCCTTCATCGACCTGCGTGCCAGATTTGCACCCGTGATGATTATCGCAATCGGAGTGCAGATAGACGAGAGGTACGACACAAACGACGTGAAAAACGACGGCAGCGGAAGATTCAGACAGAACAGTATGAATCCGATGGCGCAGGGGAGGGTGCCGTAGTTGAGGATAATCTTCTTCGGCGTGATTCTGATGTCGCTCCGACCGCGCGCCAACAGCACTATTCCCCATGTCCACACAAAAAGGTGGAACGAGATGATATAGAACGCGCCGTAGAAAAGACCCTCCTTGCCGTAGAGCGACTCGACGATTGGGAATCCGATAAAGCCGCAGTTTGCAAAGAACATTGAGTATTCGGAGAGCTTTCTCTCGTCGAAGTCCTTGATAGGGCGTGCGAGAAAATAGGCGACCGCTGCCATTCCCGCGTGCATACAGATCCCGAGGAGCAGGATTTTGAGCCCCGTGATGAGGTTTTCACGGCTGAACTCCTGCGAAATGAGGGCGTTGATGATGAGGAACGGCTGACCGAGCTTTACGATGAGGGTGGAGAGGCGTTCGGTTGAGACCTCGTCGGTGATTTTGGTCTTGCCTGCCACAAACCCCGCAGCAAGCAGAAGCGCGAGAGTTGCGACCATTGAAATCAGTGATGCGATGTTCATATAATGTTTTTTCTCACTTTTTGGATTAATTTTTTCAGTTTGAGTCGCCGCTGTGGCTGAGGTCGTGCTTTTTTTTCAGCGATTTCCTGTGCCGCACAAGTATAATCACCACTAAAATGAACTGCAGGACTATCACCGACAGTATTATCATTATCATGGGGCTCTTAAGCAGGTCGCTCAAACCACGCGTCGGCTTGTCTTCACCCGATTCCTGTACTGCGCCGCAGTATCGACATATATAGCTGCCGCTTTCGCTGTCGTATTCAAACGTGTGACCGGTCGCGGAGTACGATTCCGTGTTGATTCTGCCGCATCGGGAGCACTTTTCGCGCTTGTAGCCCTCGCTTTCACAACCGGGCCTGACCTCCATCTGGACTACATAATCGTGGCCGAGCGCGGGCAGCTCCTCACTTTCCTCCCATCCGCATTTCAGGCATTTTTTTATAATGGCACCGGCTTTTTCGCAGTCCGGCTGGGTCTGAGTCACCTCAAATTCGTGCTCGCAGGCGGAGAGTACCTCGCGCTTTTCCTCGCCGCAGATTTCGCAGACGTAAACGACATATCCGTCCTCGTCTCCAATCGGCTCTGAGCGTTCGCGTTCGGTGTAGCTGTGTCCGAGTGCGGGAGTTACCTCCGTGTATGTGTCTGAGCATATCGTGCAGGCGTAGGTTTTCACACCGTCGTGAGTGCAGTCGGCTTCGGTTTCGCTCTGTATTACGTAGTTGTGCGGCTCACCTTCACGGACCTCGCGGATTTCGTCGCCGCATCTCGAGCACTTCTGATAAAACAGACCGTCGAAACCGTGACCGGCGGAGGAGTCCTCGAGTGTGACGTAGTCGTGACCCTTTGCCGGAAGTTCCTCGGTGTAGCTGTGAACCTCGCATTCGTATCCCTTGTCATTCAGATTGAACGAAATCTGGCAGACCCGCTCAATGAATCCGTCCTCGGTGCAGGTCGCGGCTTTGCTTGACGAAATTCTCCAGTAGTGACCGTCGCTCATCGGGTCAAGATAGACAGTCCCCGTCTTTGCACCGCAGACAGAGCATCGGTATGACGCACTTCCGGTCAGCGTGCAGTTTGAGGGGTGGTCGACAAGCCGCTCGGAGGAAAAACTGTGCGTGTGACCGAAGTAGTATTCGGTGAGAGCTTTTGCCTCAGCTTCGGCGATTTTTTCGAGATTTTCATCTGAGTCGATGATTTTCGCGTCGGCGGCGTTCGAGAGATATCCGTGCTCTACAATAATAGACGGCACGCCGAACTTAGAGCACCATGTGTTGATCGAATAGTAGTCGCTTTTCAGCCCAAGAGAGGATTCGCCGGGCATATCCCACTGCTTTTCCGCATTCCAGTAGTAAATTCCAAGCGCGTCACCGGTGTCTGAGCACGACTCGACCTTGCCGTACGGAATATCTACCGCGGATGCAATTTCGGTGAGGATTTTATCAGCGAGAGTATAGGCTGAAAACTCGTCGACAACCGTTATGTAAGCCTCCGAGCCGCGCACGCCGGTGTAGTCGTTGCTGTTGCAGTGGAGGGAGAGGAACAAATCGGCGTTGTTGTTGAGGGCGTACAGTGCGCGCGGGAGGAATTTCAGGTATACGTCGTCCTCACGGGTCATTATCACCTTGAACCGACCGTCTTTTTCGAGGCAGTCGCGCAGGTACAGGGCAATTTTGAGATTGTATATTTTTTCGCTTTGCAGACCGACTGCAGTTCCACCGTCATACCCTCCGTGACCAGCGTCAAGAACAATGACGACCTTGTCACCGTCGAGTGCGCAAACGGAAAAAGCGGAAGAAAAAGCGAGAAAAAGTGCGAAAAACAGGCAAACAATAATTCTGCGCATATCAGATCCTTAATATAACTGTATTACATGGACATACTTGTTCATTATATCACAATTTTCGCCGCAATGCAAATATTTGCGAAAAAATACTTCAAAACGCCCCTTGTATGCCTGTCTCAGAGCTGACTCAGGAGAGTGTATATCTCGTCCTTCACAGCAAGTCCGTCAGAAAACGCCGTAGCTCCGCCCGCTGCAGTTCCGAGCTTCAGCGCATAGTCGTAGTCCCCACTATCACAGCCCGCAATGAATCCCGCAACCATGGAGTCGCCCGCGCCCACCGAGTTTTTTACTTTTCCCCTGCATACGCCGCAGGTATGTACCGCTCCGTTTTCGTCAACAAGCACCGCTCCGTCGCCCGCCATTGAAACCAGCACATTGACAGCACCCATTTCACGCAGCTTTTTTGCATAAACAACAATTTCTTCGGTGCTTGTAAGCGAAACCCCGAACATTTCCCCGAGCTCGTGATTGTTCGGCTTTATCAGAAAAGGCCTGTATTTCAGCACGTTCAGGAGCAGATCCTTCGTCGCGTCGACAACGGTCCTTATTTTTTTGCCGGAGAGATGGGCAAGAATTTTTTCGTAGATATCTGACGGAAGCGAATTCGGGATGCTGCCCGCCAGAACAAGCGTGTCTCCGTCCCTCAGATTGTCCAGCTTCCCGTAAAGCTCTGAGAGTGCTTCTTTTGTAATTACCGGCCCCTGACCGTTGAGCTCCGTCTCCTCATCCGACTTTATTTTTACGTTTATCCTTGAAAAACCGCTGTCGAGGTGAACAAAATCGGTCTCCACGTTTTTTTGGTTAATGCCTTCCTCAATTGCTCTGCCCGTAAAACCCGCCACAAAGCCGAGAGCCTTCGATTTTATCCCGAGCTCGCTCAGCACGAGAGATACATTGATGCCCTTTCCGCCGAAAAAAATCTTCTCCGAGACCGAACGGTTTACGCTGCCCGATTTCAGCCTGTCCGTTGTCACAACATAATCAACAGCCGGATTAAAAGTTACTGTATAAATCATTTTTGCCCCCGTTATTTAAAAATTATCCCTGTTCATATTATGATACCGTGCCGCAGCGGAGATGTCAATCGTTTTTTTATAATATTTACCCATACAAAAAACCGTACAGAGATGAAATCAATCATAAGCTGTACGGTTTTGCTTTGGTTTATTGCTTTACTGGGCTTTTCTTTCCTCAAGGAGATTGTCGCAGGAGGTCGTCATTTTATCGAGAAGCTTGTTTGCCACTTTTTCCTGTACTTTATATTTTGAAACAAAGTCCAGGGATTTGGATTCTATTGCCGCATAGAAGGTTGTGTTGAGGAGTATTCCGTTGAGGCCGTTGGAGAACGCAAGAGCGAATCCGTTTCCGAAGTTGTCGTGGATGATATCTATCATCTGAGCGGATTTCTGGTCGCGTGTGTATTTGATTTTCAGCGAGGATTCATAGTACGCGGGAAGAACCTGTGCATATGTTTCACGGCAGAGAACCTCCACAACAGTGCTGATGAAGTCAAGTCTGTCTTCCGGTACGGAGATGGGAATAAAGCCGAGCTCAGCGGTGTCGTGCGTCGAGCTTACGTAGCTTTTCTGGTTTTCATCGAGCATGGGGTAGGGGAGAACGGCGAGATCTATATCACTGTCGCGGAAGTTTGCGTTTTCAAGTGAAGCAAGTCTCTGGTATCCGAGGAAAAGAGAACGGCCTTCAAAGAATACGCTTTCCGTCTCAGTCTCGCTTTCGTTTCCGGTGGGGTTTATTGCGGTCGCGTCGTTATTGAGAATTGCGCTGAGCTTCTCAGTGAGGGCGATTGAGCGTTCGTTGTTGACTGCAATAACCGGATATCCGTCTTCATTTCTCGTGATGAAGCCGGGGTCTGAGCAGATAAGCCACGGAATCATCGGTCCCCAGTATTGGAATGCGGTGTGGCCGTACTGGTCATCCTTGTCGCGGACGCCGTTGCCGTTCAGATCCACGTACGCACCGTCGATAATGCTCTTGAATTTGTCAAGCGTCCACTCCTTGTTCATAACGAATTCATAGACCTCATCGCCATTTCCGTACAGGTCGGTGTACAGATCCTTGTTCATTATAAGGCAGTGGGAGCATCTGAGCATATCAATGAAAAAGTCTCCCGCGAGTATGAAGCGAAGGTTTGTGTTGATCGATATGTCGCTCATAAAGCCGTCGTACCACCACGGGTTGTCAAAATCAAAGTTCCGGCCGTCGTCTATGCAGTGGAAAAGACCTTCCGGGGTTATCGGAGCAAGGCCGTAGATATCGTTGATGATCAGATCATACGACGTGTCTCCCGACTGAAGAATGGAGCGGATGTGGCTTGCTACGCCGTCGTAGTTGTAGTTGCAGTCCACAAATGACAGGTCAACATCGAGCATTGACATAACATCGAGGTTTCTCTGCCAAGCGGAGTCGGGAGCCACATCGCCCGTAAGCTCCTCGGGACCTTCAATCAGGTAGCATGACGATGTCAGTGTTCCGATCTGATTTACAGAGTTATAGATGGTCAGCGTTGCTCCGTCGAATTTCACTCCTTCAAATGGGTCGACATATCCGTCGTAATACGGATTAGGCTCGGTTTCGGTTTCCGTCTCAGCTGCCGCAGTTTCTCCGACGTCAGAAGAAACCTCGGAGCTTTCTGTGTTTTCTTTGCTTTCCGCGCATGAATAGCAGCTCGGTGCAATCATTAAGAGCGCCAGAAGTAAGGCGAGTTTCTTTTTCATTATATCCTCCGATAAAACTATTTAATAAATATTTTTGTGCAAGCTCTGACTATTTTTTATATATTGCTCACGTATAATATTATATTATATAATTTATGTTTCTGTTTGTCAATAGATTATTATTATTTTATATACAAATAAACTATCAGATAATCGCTGTGATTTGTTATAGCTGCAATTTTGGCAAAAATTACTCAGCCAAATGCATTCCTTACCGAACGGATAAATATAAAATTTACACATATGTGTTGACAGAAAGATTCATGGGTGATATAATAAAATATTATAGTGATTAAAAACAGACTTAAAACTACAATAATTATATATACTTAAGGAGTAATTTTTATGCAGTGGACAAGCGTCAATGACCTGCGCGAAAAATATCTTTCGTTCTTTGAGTCCAAAGGACACCTCCGTCTCCCGTCCTATCCGCTCGTACCGATTAACGATAAATCCCTTCTTCTCATAAACTCCGGCATGGCGCCGATGAAAAAGTTCTTTACGGGTGAGGTTGAACCCCCGAGACACCGCGTCACGACCTGCCAGAAGTGCATCCGCACACCTGACCTTGAGAGAGTCGGACATACCGCCCGTCACGGCACATTCTTTGAAATGCTCGGCAACTTCTCCTTCGGCGACTACTTCAAAAATGAAGCAATAGAATGGGCGTGGGAGTTCCTCACAAAGGTTCTCGAGATTCCGGAAAACCTCCTCTACCCCTCGATTTACGAAAATGACGACGAGGCGTTCGAAATCTGGAATAAAAAAATCGGAATTCCCGCCGAAAGAATCATCCGCCTCGGCAAGGAGGACAACTTCTGGGAACACGGCACCGGACCCTGCGGACCCTGCTCCGAGATTTACTTCGACCGCGGTGAAAAATACGGCTGCGGCAAACCCGACTGCAAGCCCGGCTGCGACTGCGACAGATTCATGGAAATCTGGAACAACGTGTTCTCGCAGTTCAACAACATGGGCGACGGCACTTACACCGAGCTCGAGCACAAGAACATCGACACCGGCATGGGACTTGAGAGACTCGCTTGCGTAATGCAGGGTGTTGACAATATGTTCGAGGTCGACGGAGTGCGCAAGATTCTCGACAAAGTCGTTGAAATTTCCGGCAAGCAGTACGGCGTGAACGAACAGGACGATATCTCGATCAGAATTATCACCGACCACGTCAGAGGCGCAACCTTCATGATAAGCGACGGCATTATCCCGTCAAACGAGGGCAGAGGCTACGTGCTTCGCAGAATCATCCGCCGCGCCGCAAGAAACGGAAAGCTCCTCGGCATCGGACGCGAGTTCCTGACCGAGGTCTGCGACGTAGTAATCGCCGAAAACGTTGCCGGATATCCCGAGCTCGGCGAAAAGGCGGATTACATCAGAAAGGTTCTCTCAAACGAAGAAGACCGCTTCAACGCCACAATCGACGCCGGACTTACCATCCTCACCAACCTCGTCAGAAGCACCGTCAAAGAGGGCGCAGACACAATTTCCGGCGAGGACGCGTTCAAGCTCTACGACACATTCGGTTTCCCGCTCGACTTAACAAAGGAAATCGCGGAGGAGAGCAAGCTGAAAATCGACGAGGAAACCTTCAAAAAGCTCATGGAGGAGCAGAAAGTTCGCGCGCGTGAGGCGAGAGAGAACATTTCCGGCTGGAGCGACGCATCAAAGAATCTCCTCGCCGAGCTTCCCAAGACCGAATTCACCGGATATACCGACTACAGAAGCGAAGCAAAAATCATCGCCATCATCGCTGAGGACGAAAACGTTCAGTCAGTCTCCGAGGGTGAGTGCGAAATCGTCCTCGACAGAACACCGTTCTACGGAGAGGCAGGCGGTCAGGTCGGCGACACAGGCGCTATCTATAAGGAAGGCGCGATGATGTCCGTCTACAACACCCGCAAGACCGACGGCGTCTACGTCCACCTCTGCACAGTGGCAAACGGAATTTTCTCCGTCGGCGACACCGTTATGGCTGATATCGACGATTCACGCCGCGACGCTATCAAGCGCAACCACTCCGCGTGCCACCTCCTTCAGGCAGCACTCAGAAAGGTTCTCGGCACACACGTTGAGCAGGCGGGTTCATACGTCGACAATACGCGCTGCCGCTTCGACTTCACACATTACTCCGCTCTTACCCCGGACGAGCTGAAGCAGGTTGAAGCTCTCGTCAACGCAAATATTTTCGCAGGAAATGCAATAGTTACAAAGGAAACCGATATCGAGACCGCGCGCGCTGAGGGAGCTATGGCTCTGTTCGGCGAAAAGTACGGCAAAGTTGTCCGCATGGTAAGAATGGGTGACTTCTCGACAGAGCTCTGCGGCGGTACGCACTGCTCCAATACATCGAACATCGGACTTTTCAAAATTATTTCAGAGTCCTCCGTTGCAGCGGGCGTGAGAAGAATTGAGGCTGTAACCGGTCTCGGCGTTCTGCGTCTGATGGAGGAGCACGACAGCCTCATGAGCGAGACTGCACGCGCACTCAAGGCTAACAATGCTTCCGATATGCCTCACAGAGCAGCGGTTCTTCAGGCTGAAATAAATCAGCAGAAGCACGAGATAGAAGCGCTGAACCGCAAAATTGCCGCAATGAAGCTCGAGACACTCATCGCCGAAGCAAAGGCTGTCAAGTCGGTAAGACTCATCACGGCTGACCTCGGAGACAGCGGAATCGACTCTGCGCGCTCTCTCTGCGACTCCATCAAGGACAGATACTCCGACATGGTAGCGGTGTTCGCGGTACACGACGGCGAAAAGCTGAACTTTGTAGGCATGGCCGGAACTGACGCGGTCAAGGCCGGAGCACACGCGGGCAAGCTCCTCGGACAGGTTTCCGCAGTCACGGGAGGCAAAGGCGGCGGACGTCCCGACAGCGCAACCTCCGGCGGCAAGGACATCTCAAAAATCGGCGAAGCTCTCTCCGCAGCTGAGGGAATTCTCGCAGGTATGATAAAGTAAAAGCATAAAAATAAATCCGTTCCCACGATTGCCGGCAAGGTATTCACGGGAACGGATTTTTTTATTTTTCAGTTTAAATATTACTTCTTTTTAGCCTCAATTTTAGCCTGCTCGCGCGGAGGAATGGGCTTTTCCGAGATTTCTCCGGCCTTTTCGAGGGCTATTTTGGTGAGCAGCGGGCCGACAAGCTCGTAGATAAGCACCGCAAACAGGGCGATATTCCGGATTATAAGACCGCTTGCGCCGAGTGACATTGCCGTCAGCGACATTCCGAGCGATACACCCGCCTGAGGCAGAAGCGTGATTCCGAGGTACTTCTGAATCGTCGGCTCGCAGTGTGTCATCTTTGCCGAGATGTCAGCGCCGTAAATCTTGCCGAGCGAGCGGAAGATTATATAAACCACGCCGGTGAGGATAATTACCCAGTCGGAGAACACGGAGAACTCGAGTCCGGAACCGCTGATAACGAAGAACAGCACCATGATGGGACCTGTCCAGCGATCCATTCTGTCCATGAGCTCCTCCGAAAAGTCGCAGAGGTTGCAGAACACCGTGCCCATCATCATGCAGACGAGGAGCGACGAGAACCCAAGCGTCACGGGACCGATCTCAATCTCAGCCATCGACAGCGCGACCGCGAGGAATACGTACGTCACCGAGATACTCATTCTCTTGCTGCGCGAGTGGAAGAACTGCTCGGTGTAGTGGAACAAGAATCCGATGACCGCACCGAGAACGAGCGAGGCGACAACTTCGATGATCGGGTTCACTATGACGGATATGATGTCGACCTGTCCGTTTTCGAGTGCCTTTGCTATTCCGAACGAGATTGCGAACACTATAAGACCGACAACGTCGTCAAGCGCAACAACGGGCAGAAGCATTTTTGTGAGCGGACCGTCGGCTTTGTACTGCTTGACTACCATCAGTGTTGCGGCAGGTGCGGTTGCGGTTGCGATTGCTCCGAGGGTAAGTACGCACGAGAGAGGGAGCTTATCCGGCATTATAAGGTGGATGACGAAAAGTGATAAATCAACGGCTGCTGTCGCCACAAGTGCCTGGAATATCGCGATAACGACAGCTTTTTTACCGGTTTTTTTAAGATCGCTGATTCGGAACTCGTTACCCATTGCGACCGCTATAAATCCGAGCGCAGCGTCGCTGATTATGGAATACGCCGCCACATCCTCGGAGGAAATAAAGCCGATTCCGGGGAGTCCGAGTCTGCCGAGACAGTACGGGCCTATCAGAATACCGGCGACAAGATACGCGGTGACGGCGGGAAGATTCCAGATTTTGGTAAGTCTCGAAAGCATGAGTCCCGCAAGGAGTGCGACGGACAATGCAAGGAGAGTCTGCATAAAAAGGACCTCGATTCAATTAATTATGATAACATTTTTTAACCTTGCATATTATACACTCTTGCGGGACATTTTTCAATGGCAACAGTTATGAAATATATGAGATTTTTCGCGAAAATTTATTGATTCCATTCAAGGCCTGCACGACGCCTGATTGATGTCTGAAGCACTCAGTTCTTGAGTATTTTTTCGGCACAAGCGACTTTAATGCACGAGCATAAAATCTCAATCGCCTGCTGGAGCTCGTCAGGCTCGGGGTAGGACGGTGCGATGCGCAGGTTCGAGTTGTACGGGTCGCGGCCGTAGGGGTATGTTGAACCGGCTGTCGTCAGAGTTACGCCTACGGAGCGCGCAAGCTGGTACACTCTCCTTGCACAGCCTTCGGATACATAGAGGCTGATGAAATAACCTCCGCGCGGCTTGGTCCAGTGTGCTATGCCGTATCCGCCGAGTCTGTTTTCAAATTCGTTTTCCACAAGCTCGAACTTCGGGCGGAGAATTGCGGCGTGATGTCTCATGTGCGCCTTGATTCCGTCAGCGTTCTTGAAGAATTTCACGTGGCGCATCTGATTTATCTTGTCATAGCCGATTGTCTGCGTTGCGATTATCGGGCGGATCTGCTCGAGGTTTTTGTCCGACGCCGCCATGATTGCAAGTCCGGAGCCGGGGAAGGTGATTTTCGACGTCGAAGCGAAGTAGAAGATGTTGTCCTCGGTTCCGTATTCCTTTGCGAGGTCGAAAATGTTTGCCAGATGAACATCCTCGTCGTACAGCTCGTGTACTACATATGCGTTGTCCCAGAATATGCGGAAGTCGGGAGCGGCGGGCTTCATCATGGCAATCTGCTCGACTACCTCGTCGGAATATGTAATTCCCTCGGGGTTGGAGAACTTCGGCACGCACCACATACCCTTTACCGACGGGTCGGAGCAGGCGATGTTATATACTTCCTCCATGTCGGGGCCGTCTGCGTTCATTTTTACCGGAATCATTTCAATGCCCATCGTGCGGCAGATTGTGAAGTGGCGGTCGTATCCGGGTGAGGGACAGATGAACTTGATTCTTCCCTGTCTGCACCACGGCTCATGTCCGCCTGCCACTCCGAACAGCATCGCGCGTACGATAGTGTCGTACATTACGTTGAGCGAGGAGTTGCCGAGGACCAGAATCTGCTTTGCCGGTATGCCGAGGAGGTCGCTGAACAGCTGTTTTGTCTCAGGAAGCCCGTCGAGAATACCGTAGTTACGGCAGTCAAGTCCGCTTGCGCTGAAGCAGTCGCCTCTGTCGCTGATAATGTTCAGCATTCCGGAGGATAAATCAAGCTGTGCCTGATTCGGTTTTCCTCTCGTTAAGTCGAGCGTAAGGTTCATCTCTGACCAGCGGTCGAGCTTTGCCTGTTCAGCGGCAAGTATGGTTCTGAGTTCGTCAGCGGACATTTCCGAATATGGTTTTCTTTCGGACGGGAATTCTGTATTGTTCTGCATTTATTGTTACCTCCTTGGGGTTGTATGACTTAATTTTTATTATATTATATGGATGTTTTTATTTAAGGAGTCCGGCTAAAATCTTTTCTTCGGCTTCTTCTGCGGTAAGTCCGAGCGTCATCAGCTTCATTATCTGCTCACCCGCGATTTTTCCGATGGCCGCCTCGTGTATCAGCTTTGCGTCGACGGAGTTTGCGCAGATTTCGGGGATGGAGCGGATTTTCGCGCTGTCCATTATAATCGAGTCGCACTGCACGTGGCCGAAGCACTCGCTGTTGCCGGTGAGCCTCGGATAGAACAGCTGGGTTGATTCGCCCTTTGCGACGGAGCGGGAGTTGATTCTCGCCCTGGAGCCCTTGCCGTTCAGTATTACCTCCGTGTCGCTGACGACGTTCTGCCTGCCGTCCGACATGATTCTCTCCGATATGTTGACCTCGCAGCCCGCTTCCGCTGTTATTACGGTTTTGCGGTTTGTCGAGTCGATTCCGCCGATCTGCACGGTTTCAATCTCCATCGAAGCGCCGTCGCAGAGGTGGGCGGTCATTTCGGGGTTCATTATTCTCTCGCCGGAGCCGTTTCCCTCGCCGTAGTGCTTCTCTATGTATCTGACATGGGAATTTCTGCCGATTTCAAATGTGTGTACGCCGTCGTGAGCCGATTTTTCATCCCCCGAGTTGTGGATTCCGCAGCCCGCCACGATGAGCACGTCGCAGTCCTCACCGATGATGAAGTCGTTGTACACCATTTCCGTGATGCCGGTTTTTGTGATGATTACGGGGATGTGAACGCTTTTGTTTTTCGTCCCCGCCCTGACGATTATGTTGATGCCCGGCTTGTCGGTTTTTGTCTCTATTGTTATCTCGTCCGTGTTGTGCCGGCCGCTGAGCTCGCTGTTTTCTCTTATGTTGTAAGCGCCCTCAGGAGTTCCGTGCAGGTCAGCTATCTTCTCCAGCAGCCCTTTGCGTATGCTATCGTTCATTTCCATAAGCTATTCCTTAATGTGATGTTGTTTATCGTTGAATGGGTGACGAAGTAATTGTTCTTTGATTCGCGCCGCAGTACTACTTGCTAGTATTACTCGCTCAGGCAGGGCTTTTCAAACACCGCGTCTATCGAGGGGAGTATCTCGTCGGGAGAGCCGCGCTTCGAGAGCTTTCCGTCCGCTATAAGGAGCACCTCGTCCGCCTGAGAGATTATCCTCTCCTGGTGGGAGATTATTATCAGCGTACAGCCGGATTCCTCGTGCAGCTCGCGGAAGGTCTTTGTCAGTCGGTGGAAGCTCCAGAGGTCAATTCCGGCCTCGGGCTCGTCGAAAATCATAACCTTCGCACCGCGCGCTATGACAGTGGCGATTTCGATTCGCTTGACTTCGCCGCCGGAGAGGGATGTGTCAACCTCGCGGTCAATGTATTCCTCCGCGCAGAGACCGACTTTGGTCAGGTACTTGCAGCAGTCCGCTTTTTTCATCTTTCGGTTGGCGGCAATCTGAAGAAGGTCGCGCACCGTGAGTCCCTTGAACCGCGGAGGCTGCTGAAAACCGTATGAAATTCCCGCCTCAGAGCGCTCAGTTACGCCCAGATTGGTTATGTCAAGTCCGTCGAGGATTATCTTTCCCGAGTCGGGCTTCACTATACCCATTATCGCCTTTGCGAGAGTAGTTTTTCCGCCGCCGTTCGGACCTGTGATGACGATATAGCTTCCATCCTCTATGTCGAGAGAGATTCCGTTGAGAATCGCGTTGTCGCCCGAACGTCCGTCGATGTCGGAAACCGTGTATTTTATGTCCTTCAGTTGAAGCATGGCTGAGATAATCCTTTCGCACGTACATATGTAAAAATGAATGACGGGTACGTCGTTTATTCAAAAACAAGTCCTGTTCGCGGCGAATACGAGGCATAAATGACCATACCGCTCCGCCGTCCTGCAACTAATGGACTTATAAAATTTTCTTACCCTATTATTATATGCTATTTTCGCGCAAAAAACAATGGGATTGTATAAAATTTCAAAATAATTATCAGTTTATTCGTATATTGAACGAAAAATTATTATATAATTGTGCAAATGACAGCGATGATTTCGCCGTGTGAACTCAGGAGGCAGCTTTGGCGCAAAAAGATACAAATCCGTATGTGTTTTCGGATTCAAACAAACGGTATATGACCTACGATTGGTATCTCAGACATCGCTTCGGCGGAAAGGTCGCCAAGGTTTCGCTCGATATCGGCACGACCTGCCCGAATCTTGACGGAACGCGTGGGTGCGGCGGGTGCATATACTGTCTGGGCGGTAGCTCGTCGGCTGTCGGTGAGACGATTGAGGAACAATACGCGCTCGGCCGGGCAGTAATGGAGCGAAAGTGGAAAATTGTGGGCTTTATCCCGTACCTCCAGTCCAATACAAACACGTACGGCGATACAGATAAGCTGCGCAGGGCGTACAGTGCGGCGTCGGAGCTGGATGGTGCGCTCATGCTCGACATCGCCACAAGAGCCGACTGCCTGAGTGGGGAAATCCTCTCGCTTCTCGCCGAAACCGCGGGAAAAATACCGCTCACCGTAGAGCTCGGACTTCAGACGACTGACGACGGGACCGCGCGGAAAATCAACCGCTGCCACACCTATGACGAGTTTTTAGACGGGTACGGCAGGCTGAAATCACTTGCGGACGAGGTGAACCGTTCTTTTCCGGCGGATGACTTCACCAAAAAGCGATTCACTCTGGGCGTTCACCTGATAAACGGTCTGCCCGGCGAGAGCGAGGTCGAAATGCTGCAAAGCGCGCGCGACGTGGCACAGCTCGGGCCGGATATCGTTAAAATACACCTGATGCACGTGCTGCGCGGGACTGTGCTGGGAGAGATGTACCTGCGCGGCGAGTACAAGCCGATGGAGCGGGAGGATTATGTAAAAATCGTGTGCGACCAGCTCGAATACCTTCCGGCGGAGACCTGCATCGGAAGAATCACGGGAGATGGGGTTGAGGAATATCTTCTCGCACCGATGTGGAGCCGCCGCAAAACCGAGGTGGTGAACGAGATCGACAAGGAGCTCTACCGCCGCGGCAGCTATCAGGGAATGAGATGCGAAAAATAAAAAAACAGCTGATGCTGAATCAATTCACACAATATATCGTGCAGATTGACAGCACCGGCTGTTTTAATTTTGTATAAATCACTTTTTTCGGCTTGCGAGGTGCGTCAGGAGTCCGGTCATAATAATAAGCAGTGCGGCGAGTGCGATTATTTCGGCTGTTCCCGGGATATAGATGAGGTTTGTCATAAAATTATGTCCTTTCCTGATTTTATTGTATTTCCGCGGCGTTTGACAAAAGCTGTCCAAAAACTATTTTTTAAACAAAAATCGAATCAAATTTTAACATACCTTTGCGGATATATATATTTTATCATAACATTCATATTCTGTCAACACTTACGAGCGAAAATATTAATAAAACAGAAGAAATAATTTTACCAAATATTTTAAGTGAGTTCGATGGGGAGGACGGGACGCTTCTTGTAAGAAGCTTGGCAAGAACTTCAATCGGTTTTTATCATTTATCGTGAAGTGCGAAGGTAGCGGTATCACTTCGGACGAGTCAGCTGGCCTCACGGGGGAATATAGATATCCTCGACCTTAGAAGTAGTGGAGTGAGCTCGCAGGGACCGCTAACCCTGCTCGAGATAGCCGTATGGAATAC
>JBJFHS010000342.1:0-6820 GCA_051893885.1 Eubacteriales bacterium | reverse complement strand
TGGATGAAAATCGTAGCCAATGCCGAGCTCGTAACCTATCCCGAAGCGGAAGTTCAGCGCATATACGGCGAAAAAAAGCAGATGTACGAGTATTACGCGGAGTACTACAGCACCGACTATGAGACTTTCCTTGTGAATTATATCGGTATGACGGATGACGACCTCATGGAGGAGAGCCGCGCGTACGTCAAAGAGGATCTCGTCATGTATCAGCTTGCAAAAGAGCTTGGAATTGAGATTTCCGACGATGAATACAACGAGGGGCTGGAGTTCTACGCGGAATATTACGGAACAACGGCGAGCGAGCTGGTCAGCTATTACGGCGAGGACACGATCTACACGACAATTCTCTGGGAAAAGCTCATGGAGACCGTCGCGCCGATGAACAACATAACCGAGGAATAATTTTACGGCGCACTGTCACAAATCAATATGCAATCAAAAACGGTAATCTCGCGGGACTGCCGTTTTTATTATACAAAATAACAAAAGCCTATTGAAAACATATTAAACCTGTAGTATAATAGGAGATATGAATAAAATACTAAGAGGATGGTAAAAATGATAGTATCGACAAGAGGGCGTTACGCTCTGAGGATGCTTATAGATATGGCTCAGCACAACGGTGAAGAATACGTAACGCTGAAAGACGTGGCTTCAAGACAGCAGATTTCCGAAAAATATCTCGAGTCAATCATCGCGCTTCTGTCAAAAAAAGGCATAGTTGAGGGACTTCGCGGCAGAGGCGGAGGATACAGGCTCACGCGCAGCCTCGATGAATACACAGTGGGCGAAATTGTCCGGATAACCGACGGCGAGCTCGTCCCGGTCACCTGCCTTGAGAGCGGTGAGACCTGTGAGCGCATGGATGCCTGCCCAACCCGCCCGATGTGGGAAAAGCTCGGGGAGATGATAAGTACCTACCTCGACAGTGTAAAGCTGTCCGACCTTGTGAAAAGCGAACCCGAAGAGTAAAATCACAGCACTGACGTGAATTCCGTGAGCTATGAATGTGGGATGCAGGCGAATTTCTTATGTCAGTTTCAGTAATCTGACATAAACCTATTGACAAGATAGGAATTATGTGGTATAATAATGCCGAACAGAGGATAATGACTGAAAGGACAAAATATATATATGGTAAACATGAATATTTACGTTGATAACGCGGCTACAACTGAAATGAGCGAGCACGTTATCGAGGAAATGACCCGCGTTATGAAGGAGACCTACGGCAATCCGTCGAGCCTTCACAGCACAGGACAGGCTGCGGCTGAGGTTCTGTACGACGCGAGGGAGAGGGCGGCAAAGGTTCTGGGCTGCACACCCGACGAAATCACGTTTACATCCGGCGGAAGCGAGGCGGACAATCAGGCAATAATATCCGCAGCTGAACTCGGCGCGAAAAAGGGAAAACGCCACATCGTGTCCACCGCATTCGAGCACCACGCCGTACTCCACACCCTTGAAGCTCTCGAAAAGCGCGGATTTGAGGTAACTCTCGTGCCGGTGAACGACAACGGAATCGTAAAGGCAGATGACGTGGCAAACGCAATCCGCGAGGACACCGCGCTCGTCACCGTGATGTACGCGAACAACGAGATCGGCACGGTTCAGCCAATCGCCGAAATCGGTAAAATCTGCCGCGAAAAGGGCGTGATCTTCCACACCGACGCAGTGCAGGCATTCGGACACCTCCACATCGACCTGAGGGCGGAAAACATCGATATGCTCTCAATCTCGGCGCACAAATTCCACGGACCGAAAGGCGTCGGACTCCTGTATACACGCAAAGGCGTCAGACTGACGTCAATCATAAACGGCGGAGCGCAGGAGAGGGGAAAGAGAGCCGGCACGGAAAACATCCCCGCAATCGTCGGAATGGTCACCGCAATGGAGGACGCCGCCGCATCGGTTGACAGAAATATTGAAATCCTCACGCCAAAGAGGGACAGACTTATCGAGGGACTGAGCAAAATTCCCCATTCCATCCTCAACGGCGACGCGAAAAAACGGCTTCCCGGCAACGTGAATATGTGCTTTGAGGGAATCGAGGGCGAGTCGCTCCTGCTTCTGCTCGATATACGCGGAATTGAGGCGTCGTCCGGTTCAGCCTGTACCTCCGGCTCGCTCGACCCCAGCCACGTGCTCCTCGCGCTCGGAAGGGTTCACGAGATAGCTCACGGCTCGCTCAGACTGAGCATCGGCGAGAACACAACTGACGAGGAAATCGAGTACATCATCAGAAATGTCGGCGAAGTCGTCGAATACCTGCGCGAAATGTCCCCGCTCTGGAGAGACAAGGTAAACGGCAAAAAAGAATTTTATCTTTAATTCGGATATAACAGATATAACGAGAACATAAAGGAGAAATAATATGGCTCTTTACAGTGAAAAGGTTATGGATCACTTCAAAAATCCGCGCAATGTTGGCGTTATAGAGGACGCTGACGGAGTCGGAGAAGTCGGAAACGCGAAGTGCGGCGATATAATGAAGATATACCTTAAAATAGACAACGATATCATTACAGATGTAAAATTCGAGACCTTCGGATGCGGAAGCGCGATTGCGTCAAGCTCCATGGCAACCGAAATGATCAAGGGAAAGCCGCTTTCCGAGGCTCTCGAGCTGTCAAACAAAGCGGTTGCGGAAGCTCTCGACGGCCTGCCGAAGCACAAGCTGCACTGCTCAGTCCTCGCTGAGGAAGCAATCAAGGCTGCGGTCAAGGATTACTACGACAAAAAGGGAATCGAGTACGACCGTGAATTCTTCAAAAGCTGCGACACCTGCTGTATGCACTGACAATAATTGAACAAATACAAAAAATCCGCTGTGTATCAGATTTGCTCCGATATCGGCGGAATTTTTTTGTGTATTAATTTGTGCTCCGTTTCACTTGACGTGTCCGGCTTCAATCGGGTATAATTAGAAAAATCGCAATTATATGGAGCCGAAAATGGAAAACGAAAAGGTTTATAAAATGGAATTTAAGAAAATCTATCCGCTGCTTCTGAATAAGGCAGTCAGAAAGGGCAGGGAAAAGGCGGAGGTCGACGCGGTGATAACATGGCTGACGGGATACACGGCGGACGAAATCGCGGCACTTCTCGACAGCGGCACAACCTACGCGGAATTTTTCGAAAACGCGCCGTGCCTCAACCCTGACAGGGAGAAGATTAAGGGAGTTGTCTGCGGAGTGCGTGTCGAGGAAATTGCCGAGCCGCTGATGAGGGAGATACGGTACCTCGACAAGCTGATAGACGAGCTCGCGAAAGGGAAGAGCCTCGACAAAATAATGCGGAAATAATCACTCAGATGAGCCCGTCGAGAATTTCACGCGCGTTTGTGTCGGGCTTGACCTTTGGCATGATGTGGGCGATATTGCCGTTTTCGTCGATGATGAACGTCGTGCGCACCACACCCATTGAAACCTTGCCGTACATCTTTTTCTCCTGCCATACGCCGTAAGCCTGAATTGCACTCAGCTCGGGGTCGGAGAGAAGTGTAAACGGGAGGTTATATTTTTCGGCAAATTTAACGTGCGAGGCGACGCTGTCACGACTGATGCCGATCACTTCGACGTTTTTCTCTTTGAATTCATCATAAGCCGTGGCAAAAGCGCAGGCCTGACGTGTGCATCCGGGCGTGTTGTCCTTCGGATAGAAGTACAGAACGACTTTCCTGCCGCGAAAATCAGCCAGCGAAACTTCCTTTCCGTCTTTATTCTGAAGTGTGAAATCGGGAGCCTTCATTCCTTCCGTGAGCATATTTTCCTCCGGTGTTCAATATAAATTTTTTATATAGTATATCACTGTTCCGGTCTGAAATCAATATTTATTTTGCTGTTATGACCTCAATTCCACAGTCTTTCAGCTCGTTTATTGTTTTTTCCGCCGCTCCGGAGTCTGTTATCAGTGCGTCGAGCGAGCTTATCGGGCAGAGCTGCAGGATTGATTCCGTGCCGAGTTTTTCCGATGGGAACAGACCTATGACCCGGCGCGAGTTTTCGATTACGGCTTTTGTCAGACTTATGCTGCGGCTTGACTGAATCGAAAGCCCGAACTTTTTCGAGCATGATGCGGCGGTAATAAAGCACTTGTCAAATCTCAGCCGGTTTATCGCGGAGAGAGTGAAGTCGTCGTAAAAGCTGCCGTTTGCGTCCATCTCACCGCCGGTCAGAATAACGCGCAGACCGAATTTCCCGCGAAGCTCCTCAGCTACAGATGAAGAATTTGTAACGACGGTGCAGCGTTTTTCACCTATTTCCCGCGCCATGAGATAACCCACGCTGGCTGCGGTGATAAAAATCACGTCATCGTCGTCAATCTGCTCCACGGCGCACTTTGCAACAGCGAGGTAGTCCTCACGCACGTTTTCGCACCGCTCTTTGGAAGTCATTTTGCCGATATTCGGATTGTATCCCACCTGCCTGATCGGAACAGCGCCGCCGTGAGTTCGCTTGAGCAGTCCCTTTTCCTCAAGTATGTCCAAATCTCGCACGGCTGTTCCGTAACCCACCTTAAATTCCCGCTGGATAACGGCGGTCGTTATGCTTCCTTTTTCGTTCAGTATATCAAGAATCGCGCGGTGTCTTTCTTCAATCAGCATTTTTAGCGTGCTCCTTTTTTATAAAAAATTTCAGCGTCAGATGCCGGCTTCCGTATGCTTGTATTGAAAGTATATCAGTTTTATTTAAGTTTGTCAATATAAAAACCACAAAAAACTTCAATAAACTTCAATTAAGTGCAGGAGCAGCGAAGAAAGATTGCTTATCGGTTCAGTGTTTGATTTCTCCGGCAAGCTCAAAGCCCTTCTTTGCGGCGATTACGGCGATAAACTCATTGATAACTGCCGCTGCGGCTATTGTACCCTGTACGATTTGTGCGAGCTGCGGTTCCGAGGCTGACAGGACGGAGCATATTATTCCCGTGAAAACCAGCGAAACGCCTGAATGCGGGAGAAGTACCAGACCGAGATATTTTTTCACGGTGTCGGGCATTTTTGTCGCTGATGCACCGATTCTTGCGCCAAAATACTTGCCGAAAGCTCTCGACGCAATGTAGACAAAGGTATATAACCCCGCGCCGAGAATCAGGTGATAGTCGAGGGGAGCTCCCAGATCAACAATGGCAGCGAGCAGGGAAATTCCGAGAATGGGCGAAAAATAGCCGTTTATCTCTGCAAGACGCTCTTCATCCACCATATTCGCGAACACTGCGGAGAACGAAACACCCATCAGCATATAGTTCAGTGTGATGCCGGAAAGCACAGTGTTTAGCAGCCATCCGATGAACACGGTCAGGGTGATTCCCGAAAGCAGAACGATCAGCGTTTGAACCTTACCTTTGCTGCGTCTTAAAAGCAGACCTGCGGGAAAACCGACGGCGGCTCCAACGATAACGGGGAGGAATATCATAACCGGTATCATATAAAGCGGTATGCTTCCGCCCGATACTGCACGGGCAACAAAAGAGTTTACGGTAAAAAACACTGCTATACCGACGATGTCGTCAAGAACAGCCATGGGAAGCAGAGTGTCCGTTACGGGGCCTTTGGCGTGAAACTCATTTACAACGGATAACGCAGGCGCGGGAGCAGTTGCAAGTGCAATTCCGCCGAACACTACAGCGAGATAAACCGGTATGCCGGATATGGCGAAAATCACTCCGAAAACAAGGCTGACAACCAGACAGGTTCCGAGAGATTGGGTGAGCGTAGTTATTATCAGTGCTTTTCCGGAATTTTTCAGCTTCTTCCAGATCAGTTCCGTGCCGAGCATTAATCCGAACGCGCACTGCATCCACATAATAATGACCTTGTACCATTGAGTGTCCATCACATCCTGAGGCATCAGCCCTACAGCGTGAGGTCCTAAAATCATACCCACAATCAGCCAGCCGAGAATGGAGGGCATTTTAATTTTCTGCATCAGTTTTCCCGCAACAAACGCGAGAATCAGCACGGCAATCCACCGCAGCAAATACAGTATCATTTTTAATTTTCTCCTTTCGCAATTCCGTATAACATAAAATTGAATAATTTGGGAATGTTTGATTCGTGAATTTTAATTTTTTCATCCAGAGCAATGCTTTGATAAGCCGGACTGCTGAAATATCCGTTGAACATCATCTGAATCTGGCGAAAATATGTCAGTGCGTCATCCATCGTGACACCGTCTCTCAGATTTACGGATTGAAGCGCCCCGCGATAGATTCGTTCGTTGAGTTCTTCAAATTCACCCATCGCCTTTTTTATTTCGGCTTGCAGCTTCGGCTGAGGATTCAACAGCGCCTCAAAGAAAATATGAGCTTCGTTCGGGTATTCTCTGAAAAAATCCATGCGGATATTCATATATTGCATCAGATCGTCAAAGCAGTTTTTTTCCCTGATATATTCCGTGAGCTTCTCACAGCTGATTCTGAGGCAGGAAAGATAAAGCTCGTCTTTGTCCCTGAAATTGTGATAAATCAGGCCCTTATTGATACCTGTCTTGCAGATATTGTTAACCGTTCCGCCGGCGTATCCGTTAGCTCCGAACTCCGCCATAGCCGCGCTGATGATTTTTGAAACAGTTATCTCCGTCCTGTCGCTCCTTTTCATATTTTTCCCCCTATTTATTCACTGAACAGCGATGTAAATAATATCACAAATTGACTGCTCGGTCAATAATCTGACGTAAATGATTTATGAATAATATGTTTTGAAGGATGATTGAAATAATTAACATAAGCTCGGGAGTAAAACAATGGACGCACCCATCCCCACCTCGCCGAATAAAAAATTCATGCCATATTGACAAAACACAGGAAAAACGTTAGA
>JBJFHS010000341.1:0-1740 GCA_051893885.1 Eubacteriales bacterium | reverse complement strand
AAATCGTTAAATTCGGCACATGATACAAATTGTTAATAATTAATTGGTGAGAACATGCAAAAAAAATCAAAACACTGGACCAAAAGCAAGAACATCGACAGCAAGAGGTACAAGCGCGACCTTGCAAACTATCTCGACGGCAGAAGTCTCAAATGCGTGACTGAGCGCATAGACGGAATTGAGGAGGTCATCGGAAAAAGCGGCGCCATTATAAAAAAGGACGACGAGCTTCTCATTTATTCAAGTCAGGACGTTCTTATGCGGGTCAAAATAGACGACTTGCACGCGTGGGAGCTTCTTTCCCTCGACGGAGTTGTAATCACGGCGCACGACATTGAGCACGGCGGCGAGGAGCGCACTGTAATCGCGTTCTACAGCTACTGGAGACAGCTTGACGACTGACAACAAATGGAAATAATCATAAATAACAATTATGAGGGCAGACTAATCCGTGAGGTACTGAAAAAAGACCTCGGTTTCAGTGTGAATCTGATCAAAAAGCTGAAATTTTCTCCCGACGGAATCAAAGTAAACGGTCAGTGGGTCACGGTGAGGTATGAGCTGAAACGCGGAGACATGCTTTATCTTGCGACGGAGGACAAGCCTGAGGACGTCAGCCCGTACATTATCCCCGTACAGCTCCCGCTTGATGTAATCTACGAGGACGAGTATGTCACCGCGGTCAACAAGCCGTACAATATGCCGTCGCATCCCTCACTCGGACACAAGCTCGACACCGTGGCGAACGCTCTCGCATACAGATACAGCGGCAGCGCGTATGTTTTTCGGCCCGTAAATCGACTTGACCGGGACACGAGCGGCTGTATGCTCACCGCAAACACAAAGGATGCCTCATATAAAATGTACAGTGCGATGGTCGACGGGCGGATACATAAGACCTACATCGCGATTCTCGACGCCGTTCCGGAACAGAGGGAGGGTGTGCTTGAATCATATATGCACAGACGGTCCGAGAGCATTGTCGAGAGGGAGGAATGCCCGCCGGACGCACCTGACGCAAAGTTAGCTGTGACCGAATATAAGGTGATATGCGAAAAAGACGGAAAGTGCGTCGCAGCGGCTTACCCGATAACCGGACGGACCCATCAGATAAGGGTGCAGTTTGCCGCGGTCGGCTGTCCTGTCGCGGGAGACACACTCTACGGGAGTAAATCCGACTTTATTGACCGCCACGCACTGCACTCGTGGAGAACCGTTTTTCCGCACCCCGCAGACGGACATGAGGTTGAGGTGCGCTCGCCGATTCCGGACGACATAGAATTTCTGTCACATTCTCTCAGTTTCGGCAGCCTGAACAACATTCTCGATAAGGTAAAATTATGACTCGTTTTTTCAGAAGAATCAATAAATACATCCCGAAAATATCTATTTTTTTCATCATACTCGGAATAATAGCCGTGGCGGTGCATATCACTGCGATTTTTTCGACAGCGTTTGCCGATTTCTGGAGCGACAACATCTCCTCAAATCTGCGCACCGTTATGGCTCACCTGACCTCATTTATCCCGTTTTCGCTCGCCGAGTTCATCGTAATCGCGAGTCCGATTATCGTTGTCTGCGTTATGGTCGCCGCGGTTCGCAAATCAGAGAGAGGAAGCCGCTATCTTATCAGGTGCGTCGCGGGAATCTGCTCGGTGCTCGCACTGCTGTACTCCGTTTTCGTCTTCAATTTCGGCGTAAGCTACAGAACCACCGCGCTCGACAAACGCCTTGGAATCG
>JBJFHS010000340.1:0-6834 GCA_051893885.1 Eubacteriales bacterium | reverse complement strand
CGGGGCAGAAATACTCCCATCCGTATCTTTCGTAAAATGAGGTGTGATCCGTGACGAGATATAGCGTGCTTATTCCGTTTTTTGCCATATCACTGCATACGTGACCGAGCAGTTTTCCGGCAATTCCGCGGTTTCTGTATTCCTCCTCGACATAAACAGCGCAGACATTCGGAGTAAGATCGGGTCTGTTGTGAAAGTCGTTTTCAATCACACCGAGTCCCGCGATTATTTTATTCTCTCTATCTTCGTCGAGCACGATGTACCACCTTGGCACAGGCGAGTCGGACATACCGCTCATGCTCTCAAGGTACGCGGATGTCGGAATGCTCCATTTTTCATTAAACCATAAAGCGGCGTCATTTATAAGCTCGCGGTGCACGTGCAGATCAGTTATTTCAAAATTCATGCCTTTTTCAGAATATCTGCGACAATGCTCCACAGGCGGCTGAGAGAGGAAACAGACAGAACCTCATCGGGTGAGTGAAGATTTTTGACATCAGGCCCGATTGAAATCATGTCCATGTCGGCCTTTTTGTCCTTGAGCAAGCCGCACTCAAGCCCCGCGTGAATACCGATAACCTTCGCGTCGATTCCGAACAGCTCCTTCACCGAATCGAGGTACAGCTGCTGCATTTCCGAACCCTCAGTGAAGTCCCATCCCGGGTAGCGTCCGATATGCTCCACCTTTGAGCCGGTCGGAAGAGCTGCACGTTCAATTCTGTTCTGCATATCGTCGAGCCTTGACGAAACAGACGAACGCGATGACACCACGATTTCAAATCCACCGTCTATTTTTCTGATAACTGCGAGGTTTGACGAGGTTTCAACAAGCCCCGCAACCTGCCTGCTCATGCCGTGTACGCCGTTTGGGAGAGTTCTGAGAAGCGAAATAAGCTCCATTGAACGGGAGTGCGTCATGAGTTTTTCAGCTTTTGCAGGCTCGATGGAGACTTTGAAGCCGATGTCGTCCGGGATGAGCTCACCTCTGATTTTGTTTTCTTCTTCTCTGATTTTTTCGGCAAATTTTTCATAATCTTTGACCGCAGCAACTGCGTGACATTCTCTCGGAATAGCGTTGTCCCGGTTCCCGCCGACTATTTCGGAGATTCGGATGTCTGATTCTTCAGCCGCCGGGTACAGCAGACGGGCAACAACCGCAACCGCGCCTTTTCGTCCGAGATGTATGTCTTCGCCTGAGTGTCCGCCGAACAGACCGCCGACTTCTATTTTTATATTTGCATAGCCGTCGGGAATATTTTCTTCTTCGGATGAAAAATAAATGTGCGACCTCACACCTCCGGCACAAGCCGCTGTAGCTTCAAATTCTCCCGCAGAATCTAGGTTGAGAAGCCGTTTTGACTTTAGAACGGAAGCGTCAAAGCCCCTCATGCCCGCAAGTCCGGTTTCTTCTTCCGTGGTGAACAGGCACTCGAGCTCGGGGTGGGGAATATCGGAATCCAGAACCGCGAGCATAATCGCAACCGCAACGCCGTCGTCAGCTCCGAGAGTGGTTCCGTCAGCTGTCAGCAGGTCTCCGTTCAGTATAAATTTAATCGGGTCACGCTGAAAATCGTGCTCAACACCGCGGTTGGCTTCACATACCATGTCGAGATGACCCTGAAGCATTATTGGTTCTCTGTCCTCATATCCTTTTGTCGCAGCGGCTCTTACAAAAACATTTCCGGAATTGTCGATATAAGCTGTGTGACCGAGAGAGACTGCGCACGAGCGAACGAATTCTGCGACGGCAGCTTCATTTCCCGATCCGCGCGGAATGTCGGATATCTTTCTGAAATATTCAAAAACTTTTTTAGGTTCAAGTTCAGTGTATGTCATAACAATACCTCCCATTTTTCAGATAAATTATATCACTCCGCACCGAATAAATCAATAATCTGAGGATGAGTAATTGCATTTAACGAATATATTATATAAAATTTTCATAACTCTATTTAATTTATCCTGTTTTTGTGATATAATAACATAAAAAATTTTTGCGGGAGAGAAAATATATGGGTAAGTTTTCTGCTTTGCTGCGGTGCGCCGGAGAAAAAAAACTGTTTAACTCTGCGGTAATTTTAGCTTCCGGCAGCGGAAAAAGGTTTGGTGACGACACAGCGAAGCAGTTTCTGATGCTTGACGGAAAGCCGGTTTTTATCAGAAGTATCGAAGCGTTTGAAAACAGCCCGGAGATACACGAGATAATTCTTGTCACACGTCAGGCTGATATAGTAGGCTGCCGCAATCTGATATCGGAATACGGGTTAAAAAAAGTCACGAGAGTGGTCGCAGGAGGGGATACGAGGCAGCAGTCAGCTAAAATCGGATTTGACGCGGTAAACCCGGAGTGCGATTTTGTTGCGATCCACGACGCCGCACGCTGCCTTGTGACGACCGAAATGATTGATATGGCTATGTCAGCCGCTTATTCAAACGGAGCTTCAGCCTGCGCCTCCCGTGTTGTAGACACAATAAAAAGAACCGATGTGGCAAATAACATCAAAGAAACAATCGACAGGGAAAACGTGTGGAACGTACAGACGCCGCAGGTTTTTATGGCTGATATGTACCGCGCCGCAGCCTATACAGCTATAAAGGACTCGTTTACAGCGACAGACGACTGCCAGCTCTGCGAGAGACTCGGATTCAAAGTCAGACTTGTCGACTGCGGCAGAACCAACATCAAAATAACTTATCCGGAAGATATGATTATAGCGAAGGCGATTCTTGACTGGCGCAAAACGGAGGAAAAATGAGAATAGGACACGGATATGACGCTCACCGCTTCTGTGAAAACAAAAAAATGGTCATCGGCGGTGTTGAAATAGACTCCGATCTGGGCCTTATGGCTCACTCTGACGGAGATGTTCTCGTTCACGCGCTAATTGACTCACTTCTCGGTGCTGCGGGAGAGCGCGATATAGGATATAATTTTCCGGACACCGATAACCTCTACGAAAATATAGACAGCTGTGTTCTTCTCGAAAAAACAGCTGAAATTTTAGCAAAAAAAGGCTTTACCGTCGAATACGCCGATATGACCGTAATTGCACAAAAGCCTAAGCTGAACAAATACATACCGTCGATGCGTGAAAAGCTGTCGTCAGTTTTGAATATTCCATTTGACAGACTCAATATCAAGGCTACCACGGAAGAAAAAATGGGATTTACCGGCCGCGGCGAGGGCATATCTGCTCACGCTGTCTGTATTCTGAACGAAAAATGAAAGTGCGCCGGAATTTCGTGCTGACCTCACAGCATATGCCGTGACGGACTGCATAAAAACCGGCGCTATGATAAACTCGGCGAATCGGGGTCAATATAAAACATCCTTTGCTTTTTTCATCCGGGACACCGATTCGCGTCACTGTACTGTTTACGGCGGACTTTTACCGCCACACTCAGTCTATGCCGAAACAGGCGAAAGGTTAATGACTGCGGACGCGGTGCATATAGCAGAACACACTTTATTTAAGTGAAATTCTTATTAAACATTAATAAAACAGAAAAACAATTTGCAAAAAAACGAAAATCTTCAGGAGGAAATTTTTTATGGAAATGAAAACATCACCCTCACTTCTCGCCTGCGATTTTCTGCACCTCGCCGATGAGGTAAAGCGCGCGGAAGATTCGGGATGCGATATGCTCCACTGTGACGTAATGGACGGTATGTATGTCCCGAATATCAGCTTCGGATTTGATATTATAAAAAAGATACACTCGGTAACAACGCTGCCGCTCGACGTACACATGATGACCGCAGCACCTCAGAAATACATTGATGTACTTAAAGATGCCGGAGCTGCTTCCATCACAGTTCACCATGATGTTATGGGAGAGGAAGAGCTTATTGAAACACTGAAATACATAAAATCTCTCGGAATGAAGGCGGCGATATCCCTGAAGCCGAAATATCCCGCAGAGGATGCGTATAAATTTGTACCGTACTGCGATATGATACTTATTATGACGGTAGAACCGGGCTTCGGCGGACAGAAATTCATGGGCGATATGCTTCCGAAAATCGAAAAGCTCCGTTCATACCTCGATGAAAACAAGCCGGAGTGCGATATTCAGGTTGACGGCGGAGTCGGAAAAGACACTATAGCAGACTGTGCAAGAGCCGGAGCAAACGTTTTCGTCATAGGAACTGCGTCGTTCAGAGCGGACAATATGAAAACAGCTCTTGAAACACTCAAAAAAACATCGGAAGAAGCTGTAAGATAATTTAAATTTTTTTACGATGGGAGGTCAATTTATGGAGAATTTTGAGGAACTGATTGAGAAAAAGGATTACGTAACGCTCCGAAGTATTTTCAGTAAAATGCCTCCCGCGGACGCCGCCCAGAATATCGAAGAACTTCCGGAGGAAAGTATTCCGATTGTTTTCAGACTGCTTCCAAAAGAGCTCGCCGCTGACTGCTTTGCTTTTATGAGCACAGAGGCGCAGCAGAACCTTATAAGCGTTTTCAGCGATAAAGAGCTCGGGAACGTGATTTCCGGTCTTTTTGTGGACGATACCGTCGATATTATCGAAGAAATGCCCGCGAATGTGGTGAAAAGAATCATTTCCAACGTTTCTCCAGAAAAAAGAGAACAGATAAATATGATTCTGAAATACCCCAAAAACAGCGCGGGCACAATTATGACTACGGAGTTTGTTGAGCTGAAAGCCGAAATGACTCGCGGTGAGGTCTTCGAAAATATCAAAAAATCAGGCGTCAACAAGGAGACAATTTACGACTGCTATGTAACTGACCGCGCCCGACATCTTATCGGGGTTGTTTCCGTAAAAGACCTCATAATCAACGCCGACGACGGGACTCTCTGCTCGGACATTATGGAAACCGATGTGATTTCCGCAAATGCGCTTGACGACAGGGAAGAGGTAGTAAATATGATGAAAAAGTACGGCTTTCTCGCGCTTCCTGTGACTGATGGGGAAAACAGACTAATCGGCATTGTAACCGGAGACGACGCGATGACCGTCATTGAAGACGAAAGCACGGAAGATATTGAAATTATGGCGGCTATCACACCGTCCGAAAAAACGTATTTCATGACTTCGGTTATGGAGACGTGGAAAAAACGTATTCCGTGGCTGCTGTTTCTGATGATTTCCTCGATTTTTACAAGTAAGATACTCCAGTATTTTGAGACTCAGCTCACCGCAAACTCCGCGCTCATCGCCTTTATGCCCATGCTTATGGGAACTGCGGGAAATGCGGGAGGACAGGTTTCCGTAACGATAATCCGCAGTATGTCAGTCGGAGAAGTAAAAATCAGCGAGATTCTGAAAGTAATCTGGAAGGAATTCCGCGTTTCGATTGTCTGCGGTATCACGCTTGCGGCAGTCAATTTTCTGAAAATGCTCGCGCTTGACAACGTTTCAATCGGCGTCGCGCTTACCGTTTCGATAACAATCAGCTTAACTGTCGTAATAGCTAAATTCATTGGTGCGACTCTCCCGATGGCAGCCAAAAAGATAGGTCTTGACCCGGCCGTTATGGCAAGTCCCTTTATTACGACACTCTGCGACGCTCTCTCCCTCCTTCTTTACTTCAAAGTGGCTTCGATTATACTTGGAATATAAATATATTGTCGAAAAGCATAGAAAAAATACAATGAAATGTTAATATTTCTATATGATATCACAATCCAAAACTGTTCAAAATAAGTTAAAATTATGGTATAATATCATTGTAAGAGTGCAGCTTGTTCTGCTTTGGAAATATAATATGAATTTTGTAAAAGGGGTATTTTATGAGTGACAGCTTATTCGGCGATCTTTCGGTTATAGGAATGAGAGGATGCGACAAATTTGTAAATCAGGTGGATTATTACCTGCGTGAATGGCGCAGCCACGATGACGACAGTACTTTTATTACCACAGCTGACTGCCCGAGATTTGGTTCGGGTGAGGCAAAAGGTCTTCTGCACAATTCCATGCGCGGTCACGATGTTTATATAATCTCGGATTGTTTCAACTACGGCGTGACTTACCGTATGTACGGCAGAGAAGTTCCGATGAGTCCGGATGACCATTTTCAGGACCTCAAGCGTGTTATAGCGGCAATTGCGGGTAAAGCAAGAAGAATTACTGTAATTATGCCCATGTTGTATGAAGGCAGACAGGACAAGCGTTCATCGCGTGAATCCCTTGACTGCGCTATCGCACTTCAGGAGCTTGCCAACATGGGTGTTACCAATATTATAACATTTGACGCTCATGATACCCGTGTTTCCAACGCAATCCCGCTGACCGGCTTTGACAATATAAAGCCTACATACCAGATGCTGAAGGCTCTTGTCAGAGATGTGCCCGATATTTCCTTCGCTCATGACGATATCATGATTATCTCCCCTGACGAAGGCGCTATCAAACGCACGATGTATTACGCCTCTGTCATGGGAATCGAACTCGGCATGTTCTACAAAAGAAGAAATTACTCCGTTATCATAGACGGCAAAAACCCGATAGAAGCTCACGAATACCTTGGCAGCGACCTCAAAGGCAAGGATGCCATAATTGTCGACGATATGATAGCATCCGGAGACTCAATTATCGACGTTGCCAGACAGCTCAAGGATAAAGGCGCAAAGAGAATTTTCTTCTTCGTAACCTTTGGTCTGTTTACAAGCGGATTCGATGTGTTCGACAAAGCGTACGCAGAAGGGCTGTTCACTAAGTGCTTCACTACAAACCTCATCTATCATCCGGACGGTCTTCTGTCAAAGGAGTGGTATTCTGAGGTAAATATGTGCAAGTACGTGGCTCTCATAATAGACACCCTCAACCGCGACCGCTCAATCAGCACACTTTTAAACCCCGTC
>JBJFHS010000339.1:0-1749 GCA_051893885.1 Eubacteriales bacterium | reverse complement strand
AGATAAGCAGCGCCTGTTTCCAGTCCTCGAGCGGAGAGTATCTTCCCTGTCTGAGCGCAGCCATCATTCTCTCGCCCGCGTCAAGAACCGATTTGGTGTTCGCGTCGAGGTCGGAGCCGAACTGAGCAAATGACTGAAGCTCTCTGTACTGCGCAAGGTTCATTCTCAGGCTTGCGGAGACCTGCTTCATCACCTTTGTCTGAGCCGCGCTTCCGACACGGGAAACCGACAGACCGACGTTTACGGCAGGACGCTGTCCCTCGTTGAACAGATCCGTCTCGAGGAATATCTGTCCGTCTGTGATTGATATTACATTTGTAGGAATATAAGCGGAGATATCGCCCGCTTGTGTTTCGATGATGGGGAGCGCGGTCATAGAACCTCCGCCGAGCTCGGGAGAAAGCTGTGCCGCCCTCTCAAGAAGTCTCGCGTGGAGATAGAACACGTCTCCGGGGTAAGCCTCACGTCCGGACGGCCTGTGCAGGAGAAGTGACAGCTCGCGGTAAGCCACGGCGTGCTTTGAGAGGTCGTCGTAGAAAATCAGAACGTCGCGTCCCGAATACATGAAGTATTCCGCCATTGCAGCTCCCGCAAAAGGTGCGATGTACTGAAGTGACGCGGAGGACGACGCCGGTGCGCAGACGATAGTGGTGTAATCCATCGCGCCGTATTTTTCGAGCTTTTCGCGGACCTCGGCGACGGTGGTGTCCTTCTGACCTATCGCGACGTAGATGCAGGCCGTACCCTTTCCCTTCTGATTGATTATAGTGTCAATAACAATCGAGGATTTTCCGGTCTGACGGTCGCCGATTATAAGCTCACGCTGACCCTTTCCTATCGGGACAAGCGCGTCTATCGCCTTTATACCCGTGTGCATCGGGCGGCTGACTGCGGCTCTGTCGGGAATTGAGGGAGCCCTGCACTCTATCGGGCGTCTCTCATGCGTCCAGATTCTGCCTCTGCCGTCAAGCGCGTGTCCGAGCGGGTCGACTACTCTGCCGAGAAGCTCCTCACCGACCGGCACACTCGCGATTCTTCCGACACGTCTGACCGCGCTTCCGCTTTCGATGTGTTCGTAATCGCCGTAAACGATGCATCCGATTTTCTGCGGTTCGATATCGAGGACCATTCCCCTCTCGCCGCAGTCAAACTCAATGACCTCGCCGTACATTATATCAGCGAGACCGTCAAGCCAGCAGATACCGTCGGAAATGCTGATGACTCTGCCCTGCTGGAATTCGCTGACGCCGGTTTTTATCTGTGTTATTCCCTCGGAAATATCCGCGATAATCTCCTCCGGCGTTTCATCCCCTCTGAGCGGACGTTTTTCGAGCTCTTTTTCGAGGTTGTAGAGGTGATTTTTCACGGTCGAGTCGTAAATTGTGTCGCCGATACGGAGTCGGAGTCCGCCGATGAGACTTTCGTCGACCTTTACCCAATAAGACGAGCGTCCGTTCACCTCGGAAAGGAGCTTCTTTGTCTTTTCATCAATTTTCCGTATGATATCCTCACTCAGCGGCTCGGCGGAGGTCAGGGTCACATAGAGAACGTCGTGGTAGTTCAGGTAAGCGATGTCACCGGGGGTGAGCTTGATTCTCTCGAGGATGCTGTCCGCCATTCCGGTGAGCTTGTTGTGCAGCTCGGTGTGGTACGGCTCTGTTTTCAGCATTTCGGTGACGCGTTCCGTGACTCTTTTTATCAGCTCTTTTTTCTTGACGGAGACGACGTCGTAGCACATTTCAAGGATTT
>JBJFHS010000338.1:0-28090 GCA_051893885.1 Eubacteriales bacterium | reverse complement strand
TCAAGGTATTCCATACGGCTATCTCGAGCAGGGTCTCGGCGGTCCCTGCGAGCTCACTCCACCCTTTCTGAGGTCGAGGATGTCTAAATCCCACCGCGAGGCAGGAGAACCCGTCCGAAGTGATTCCGCCACCCTTGCATTTCACAAGACATGAACCACCATTTTTGAAGTTCTTGCCAAGCTTCTTACAAGAAGCGTCCCGTCTCCCCATCCTCCACCCTCGCAATCTCGCTTATTACGCAAAGACGAAATACTTCTTCACGAGAGCTTCTGCTTTTTTCTTTGTCAGCGCGAGCTCTTCTCCGGCTGCGTCGCCTCTGTAATACTCGAGCATCAGTTCACCGTCCATTTCGGCGATTCTGTCGTGGAGCGGGAACCAGTTGTCCATAAGGAAGCAGGCGTATTTCTGGAAACGCATCTCACCTACAAGGCGGTACTCCTTTGAGATGGTGTCGACGGCGACTGAATACTTCTCCTTCACCGCGGAGACAATGCCCTCCCTCGTGTCGGATTTTGCGAAGACAATTGTAGAGCATATGTCGCGGTTGCGGTTGTGCTCGGTCGAGCCGTGGCTGTCAGTTGAGCCGACTATGGCGTGAACCCTGCCGTTTTTGTATTCGTCGTAGTAAAGCGCGGTCTGGAAGCCGTTCTGCTCGTAGTAATTCTCCCCTCCGAGAACCTCGAACGCGTCGAACGGGTGCTTTTTCATCATGTAATACGTGAGCGGCTCGGGAATGTGGTACATATCGGCAATCCAGTACGGGTGCGCGAAGATGCAAAGTCCCCCAGCCTCCGAGATTTTTCGCCTGATCCACACCGCGACGGCGTACCATGTCCTGTCGACATTCTCCGGACAGTCTGCACACTCATCGCTCCCGGCAATCGCGCGTATTTCCCTCTCATACTCCTCATATTTCAGCATATCCGGAGCTTTTCCGTCGATAGAACGCTTATCAATCGCGTCTCCAACCTCGTTTACGTGTCCAGAAGAGCCGAGCAGCGCGTTCACCGAGAATGTACCCCCCGCGTTCACAATGTGCATATCGGTGAGCGGCATATGTACCTCCTCACCCGGGAGAATGTTCAGCGTGTGCGGCACACCGGCGTAGATTTCACGCGCCTCAAGTGACGGGTAGTATCTGCCGTGGTCTGTTATAACGATGAAGTCGTAGCCGAGCCGCCTGTAGTTCGCGCATACCGTGGCGGGGTCCTCGTTTCCGTCGGAGCGGCAGGTGTGCATATGAAAGTCCCCTCTCAGCGGAATCCTTGCGGCGAGGTCGTCCTCAAGCGCGTAAAAGCTCAGGTCTCTTGTGAGGCAGTCGAATTTCTCCCCGTTCTTTCTGTAAATTCTCGCCCTGTATTCGCCCTCAGATGCGGCTGAATAGCTGAAATGCAGCAGTCCGTCCTCAGCCGGAGTCAGATCAAAATCAGTTCGGTTCCACTTCGCCGCCTCGTAACCCGGTGTTCCCGCGTCAAGGCTCATCACGGTAACTCTGTACTCTCCGTCGGGGAATGTCCTTTTATTTGAGAGCGGACGCACAGTGATATCCTGAGCGCGTCTCACGGGAAAAACCTTCGGGTAAATATCGTAGTAGTAAAGATGCTGTTTCATATCGCAAATCCTTTCTCTGGAATGTAATTCAAACTTTATTCCTCAGGCCTGTATGCGCTTCCGATGTTTCCCTCAAGCACACAGCCCGTGTTTTCTCCTATGCCGACGACGCCGTCCACTATCGCACCGCGGTTCCAGACGTTGTCGCGCACAATGCAGTCCGAGCAGTTTTTGACGACAATCGCGTAATCCGGGCTCCAGACTCCAACACCGCCGTCGTCGCGGCCGATTCTGAACGTGTTGCCACTCAGTACAACGTTTTCCGCATTTGTCAGACGCACGTGTGAGCTGTCGTAAATCTCGTCAAACGGCTTGTCCCCAGGCTTGCCCGAGCGGTAGATGAGGTTTCCCGTCACCGAAACGGATGAAGCGTAACCATTGTCCGCTCCGAGCACCAATGCGGGTCCACCAGAGCGGTCGAAGTAGTTCCCCGTGAAGTTGCAGCAGTTGACGTTCGGCAGATAGAAGCCGGCCAGCCGATTCCACTCCACGCGGTTTCCCGTCGCAGTTACCGACGCCGCGCACGGACCGCCACGAACTCCTCCGCTGCGGTTTCCCGAGAACCAGTTGTCAATCAGGAATCCGTCCCAGCCGTCGATGTACAGTCCCGCGCCGCCGTTGTGACATATCATGGAGTGACGCACCGAGAAGCACCAGATATGCTCAAGATGAACTCCGTCGCCGCTGAAATTTCCGATCCGGCAGTCGTCAATTGTCGGGGTGTCCTCTTCCGAGCCGCCGTTGTATTTGTCCCAGTACAGCTTCACGCCGTGGATTCCCTCACCGATGCCGCCGCCGTCAAGACTCATCCCGCGCACGGAACAGCCGAAAGCTCCCGTGATGTCGAGCAGGCAGTCGGTGTCGGGTGTGATGAGCTTGAATACGGACGCGCCGAACGAACGGAAGCTCCACGCAGAATGCCCCTCAATAGACACGCCGCTTCCCATTTTAAGCCTTCCCGTCAGGTAAACACCCGGTGGAACCGAAACAACTCCGCGGCACCGTGAAGCGTCGTCGAGGGCTGACTGAATTGCCGCTGTGCAGTCGGTTATGCCGTCCCCGAGTGCGCCGTAGTCGGTGATATCGAAAACCGTCGATTGATTCCGCATAAAATTTCCTCCTGATTTATATTTAAATTTATGTATTCAATACAGAATTTTGTCTGACAGGAATATTATATAAACTGTGCCGTGTCTTGTCAAGGTCTCTTTCGGGCATAAAAAATAATTGACGGATATTTTTCAACATCAAAGATAATTCCGCAGTATCAAAGAATCATGTCCCCTCGGGTAATTGACAGCTGCGGATAAAAATGCTATAATTACGACAACAAAAATTCTGAATATTTAATTTTATTTATAAGGAATAAAAATGACATACTATGATTTTGTAACAAGCGGAGGTCACAAGGCATACCGCCGTCCGGTTTTTGAGGGACGTGACCTTGCGGCTGAATTTTCCGCGCAGTATCTCCCGCCGGAGGAAAGAATGACACGCCGTTTTGAGTACCTCTGCGAGGCTCAGGAGGCTCACATCCTCGACGGCCAGCAGATCGTATTCATGCGCACCACCTCCGACTGCCCCGATGTTTTCACGCCTGAGGAATGGAGCGAAATCAAAAAGACGCACTTCATTCACGAGCTGGGATACACCTCAAACGTCACGCCCGACTACGCGAGAGTCCTTTCACGCGGACTTGAAGATATCCTGGGCGACGAAAACACAAACCAATACCAGAGGCGCGAGATAAAAGCCCTGCTCTCCCTCACCGAAAAATACCGCGCTGAGGCTGAGAGAATCGGACGTGACGACGTAGCCGGGGTTCTCTCACAGGTTCCCGCAAAGCCGCCGAGAAATCTGCGCGAAGCACTCCAGTTTTTCCGCATAATCCACTTCTCACTCTGGCTCGAGGGAACATACCACGTCACCTGCGGTAGGTTCGACAAGTATATGTACCCCTACTACAAGGCTGACACCGACGCGGGAGTGCTCACCGACGACGAAGCAATCGACCTCATCACCGACTTTTTCCTCTCGTTCAACATCGACTCCGATATGTATCCGGGTGTACAGCAGGGTGACAACGGTCAGTCTATGGTTCTCGGCGGATGCGACGCGGACGGAAACGACCATTTCACCCGCCTGTCGGAAATCTGTCTCATAGCGTCGGGCAGAAACAAGCTCATCGACCCTAAAATCAATATGCGCGTGTCGAAATCCACCCCCGCCGACAGATTCGTGAAGGGAAGCCGCCTGACCGCTGTTGGAATGGGATTCCCGCAGTATTCAAACGACGACATTGTCATCCCGGGACTGGTCAAGCTCGGATACGACCCGAAGGATGCCGCGGAATACGGTGTTGCCGCCTGCTGGGAGTTCATCGTCCCGGGCTGCGGATTCGACGTCGCAAATATTGCCGCGCTTTCGTTCCCTAAAGTGGTTGACAGCGTGCTCCACGGCGAATTCCGCTCATGCAGAACCGAAGACGAGCTGAAATCCGCCGTACAGAGGGAAATCGCGGCCCAGTGCGAGAAGATAACCTCGTCGATTAAAAATCTGTGGTTCGTCCCCGCTCCGTTTTTAAGCCTGTTCTTCGACGCGCCGCACGGAGATGTGTCAAAGGGTTCAAAATACAACAACTTCGGAGCGCACGGAACGGGTATCTCCACCGCCGCAGACTCCCTCGCCGCAATGGTAAAATATGTAATCGAAGACAAAACCGTGACCGCCGACGAGCTCATCGAAGCCGTGGATTCCGACTTTGAAAAGCACTCAGAGCTGCTCCCAATGCTCCGGAACGAAGCCCCGAAAATGGGTGCGGAAAACTCCGATGCGGCGGACGAGTGGGCGGTGTTCCTTCTCAAGATTTTCGCCGACGAAATGCGCGAATACCGAAACTGCCGCGGAGGCTGCTGGCGTGCTGGAACCGGCTCGGCGATGTACTACCTGTGGCACGCGGACGAGATAGGCGCATCCCCCGACGGAAGAAGAAAGGGTGAACCGTTCGGCACAAACTACTCCCCCTCCCTGTTTGCAAAGACCGCCGGCCCCGTCTCCATAATCCGCAGCTTCACCAAGGCGGAGCTTATCAACAACGTCAACGGCGGCCCCCTTACGCTTGAGTTCGACTCGTCCGTGTTCAGCGAAGAGGATTCACCCGAAAAGCTCGGCGCGCTCGTGCAGTATTTCATAAAGCTCGGCGGACATCAGCTGCAGCTCAATTCGGTTTCACGCGAGGTGCTTCTCGACGCTCAGGCTCATCCGGAAAAATATTCACGCCTCATCGTGCGCATCTGGGGCTGGAGCGCGTACTTCACCGAGCTCGACAAGCCGTATCAGGACCACGTGATCGCGCGTCAGGAATATAAGCTGTGATGGAAAATATCGGAAACAACCCGGATGTGAACGGAATCAGGGGCATAATATTCGACATCAAGGAATTCGCGGTACACGACGGAGCCGGAGTTCGCACCACGGTATTTCTGAAAGGCTGTCCGCTCAGATGCACGTGGTGTCACAACCCCGAGGGTCAGTCGGCAAAGCCCGAGCTCATGGAAAAATCCGGCTGTGTGAAGTGCGGTCGGTGCAAGCTCGGCTGCTCACACCCCGAATGTCAGCCGTTCAAAAGATGCCTGCACTCGTGTCCGAAGGGGCTTTTAAAGGTCGCCGGACGAGAAGTTACGTCGTCTGAGACCGCCGAAAAACTGTGCCGTGACGCGGAACTGTACGAGCTCAGCGGCGGAGGAGTGACTCTGTCGGGCGGCGAACCTCTCATGCAGCACAGTTTCTGCCTTGATTTGCTCCGCAGGCTCGGAAAAGCCGGAATAAACCGCGCGATTGAGACCTGCGCATATGCACCGGAGGATGTCTTCCGCAGCGTGATATCGGAGTGCGACTTTGTCTACTGCGACCTCAAGCTCTCCGACAGCATGACCCACCAAAAATACACGGGAGTACCGAACGGGCTGATTTTAAATAACATCGAAGTCCTGCGCACCTCGGGGGTTCCGTACAGGCTCCGCGTTCCGCTCATCCCTGGAATCACCGACACCGAAGAAAACCTCGCGGGAATAAAAAAGCTCGCCTCGCCCGAAGAAGTGCAGTACCTGCCGTACAACAAGCTCGCCGGTGCGAAATACGCCATGCTGGGGCGAAAATTCCCGCTTGAAAAATAAACAGAAATTTTCCGCTTTCTTTGAATTTCTTTGAAAAAATCACTGAAAAGCGGAAATTTTTTTGTTGTGCGGGGATATTTTATATGCTATAATATTTATATGTAATAAAATGATTTAAAGCCATCATATAAAAAACGAAAAGGAGCCCCCAATGCTGTATCTTCCCGCAAAACCGGGGTACAGTAAGCTCGACAAAAAGTCCTACATCAATACGCGGAGCTGTTTTTATATCTCCGTGAGCAACGAGATGCTGTACCGCAAAAAATTCATGGAATACTGCGAAATGATATACGTCCTCACGGGGAAAGTCTATATCGCTCTCGGAGATGTCGAGTTCACTATAGGCGATGGAGAAGTTATTGTCATCCCACGGTACCAGATCGTCAACGGCGTGCGAAAAACCGAGACAAAAACGCAGTTCTGTACAGTGGACTTCGCCTGCTCGGACGACCTGATTGATGATATATGCGAAAAAACCATCGCGGTCAGCCATAACTCCTTCTACTTCAGCGAGCTTCTCTCACACCTCAATACCGCGCTCAGCATCGGAGGGGACGAGAGCTATATAAGCGACGCCCTTATGCTGACATTACTGAACGAGATAAGGTCAAACTGCGGCAATATGAGCTCGAGTGCGGAAATTCTCGAGGCGGTGACGGAGTATATTGACCTGAACATCGACAAAATCATCACCGTCGACGAAATCGCAGAGCACTTTTCCTACAGCAAGGACCACCTCATACGCAAATTCCGCGACAGCCGAGGATATACTCTCAAGAAATATATCAACGAAAAAAAGCTAACAATGGCAAAGCACCTTCTGACAAGCACCGAAATGTCCATAGAAAAAGTCGGGGAGTCAATAGGCTACGACGACGTGGACCTGTTTATCAAATTTTTCAAATACCACGAAAAAGTAACGCCGCAGAGATACCGTAAGATAAATATGTGATTATGACGATGAACAATATAAAAATGAAAATACTGAAAAAATACCTTGTCCTGCCGGTGAATTCGAGGGTGCGTGACAAACACATAACCTTCTCTGACGCGCGGGGTAAAACAGCCTTCGACTTCGACTTGCCGCTCGACACAATAAACCCCAAATACTCGAGCTATATAAACGTCACGCGCTTTATCGGGGAGGAGTTCGAGGTGACAGTCGAGCCGGAGGCAAATTTCGACTATTCATTCGCCGAATCGCTTCCCTCAGAGGACGACGGCTCAGACGATGACTTCAGTCCGCATAAGTCGAACGTCCTACGACCGATAAATGTCCTTCGACCGTTAAACGTTCTTCGACCGTTTGTACACTACACCGCACGGCGCGGATGGCTCAGTGACCCGAACGGGCTTTTTTACTACGGCGGCGTTTATCACATGATGTATCAGTACAACCCAGCCTCAGCCAACTGGGGGAGAAGTATGCACTGGGGTCACGCCGTATCGTCGGATCTGCTGCACTGGGAGGAGGACGAGCCGATAATGTATCCCGACGATATGGGCGCGATGTTCTCCGGCTCGGCATGGATAGACTCCGAAAACGCATCCGGTCTGAAAACTCGCCCTGATATGCCCGACCCGATTCTGCTGTTCTACACCGCGGCGGGAGGCGTATCAAAGCAGTCGGAGGGGAGAGAATTCACACAGTGCGCCGCATACTCCCTCGACGGCGGAAAGAGCTTCACCAAATACGAAAAAAATCCCATAATCAAAAACATGGTGAGGGAAAACCGCGACCCGAGAGTCATGTATTCGCGCGAGATAAAAAAATACGTCATGCTTCTGTACATGGAGAAAAACAGCTACGCGCTACTTGTGTCGGAAAATCTGCTCGACTGGGAAAAAATACAGGACATCGAGCTCAAGGGAGACAACGAGTGCCCCGATTTTTATCCCCTCAGAAGTCCGGGCGGCGAGGTGTTCTGGGTGCTCTCAGGCGGCAGCGATTACTACACCGTCGGAAAACTCACAAAGGCGGGATTTCAGCCGGTTCAGACCTCGCGACCGTTCCATTTCGGCGGACTTTGCAGCAGAGCTGGACAGACCTTTGTGTGCGCGGATTCTGTCTCACGGGGAAGCCTTTACGATCGCTGCATAAGGCTCGTGTACGAAAATATGCATATGCACGACTGCCCGTTCGAGAATCAGATCGGATTTCCGACCGAAATGTCGCTTGTGAAAATCGGGGATATATACCGCCTGCGCGCAACTCCGGTAAAGGAAATCGAGCTGCTGTACGAGGAAAACGTGATTGAGGAAAACATATCCGTGACCGCTTTTTCTCCGTATGTGAGGAAGCTGTCAACCGGCGCATACGACATCACGCTCCGCTGCGGATTTTCCGTGTGTGATTTCGAGCTCACCCTGTTCGGAGTGACAATGCGCATCTCCACATCAAAAAACCGCCTTACCGTGGAAAACGCCTCGTCAACGGACAATGGAATGCCCCTGTCGTTCAGCTTCAGCGGAGTCGAGGTCAGGATCATCTGCGACACGGCGGGCATTGAGCTTTTCGCGGAGGGGGGGCTTATATACTTCACCTGCTCCATTCAGGCGGACTTCGGTATGTCGTATATCAGAATAAAGCCGCAGGGAGACATCACGGTGGACAGCCTTAAAATCAGCCGCCTGAAAAGTGCCCGGCCGCGCCTCAGAACCGATTCCGCTTTTCACGAAACATAAAATTTACTATAACAAAATATCGATTTTTCTCCTTTTTTGCGTTTATCTTCCGTTGAAATGCAGCTGAAAAGATTATATAATAAGGGCAAAGCAGATACATCTCACTTCTTTTCTCTCTTTTTCTCATAAAAAATCAATTCGCGCACCGGTTATGCGTGAAAATACTCTATTATAATTCAAAGGAGTTAAACAATGGCAAACTACAGCTTCAACGGTATCGGCACCGATATCTCCAACCTCGCAGTGCTTTCAAACGCGAAGACACGCTCCATAAGCCCCGAAAACTTCGACGGCGCAAAGGGCAAAGCAGGCATGGCAACCGAAGGAACAGGCGCGGGCTGTGCGAGAGAGCTCGGTCAGGGATGGAAAATCTCTCCCTCCGTCAGAATCAACCCCCACACAGTCTACACAATGGCTGAAATCGAAGGCCCCGGCTGCATCAACCACATCTGGCTCACACCCGCCGGCGCTCCCGGACGCTATGTAATCATCAGAATGTACTGGGACGGAAGCGATGTTCCCGCAGTTGAATGCCCCCTCGGCGACTTCTTCGCAAACGCTTATGTTCCTGCATTCAAGCAGATGAGCTCCGCAGCAATCTGTGTAAACCCGAGAAACGGTCTCAACTGCTACTGGCAGATGCCCTTCAGAAAGAGCTGCCGCATTACGATCGAAAACATGGCTGACGACGTGTTCACCCTCTACTACCAGGTTGACTACGCCCTCACAGATGTTCCCGAAGACTGCGGTTACTTCCACGCTCAGTTCAGACGCTCCAATCCCCTCCCGTACAAGACCGTTCACACCATTCTCGAAGGCGTTGAAGGCAAGGGTCACTACGTCGGAACATACATGGCGTGGGGCGTAAACAACTCCGGCTGGTGGGGTGAAGGCGAAATCAAGTTCTTCATGGACGGCGACGGCGAATTTCCGACAATCTGCGGCACAGGCACAGAGGACTACTTCTGCGGCGCATACAACTTCGACAACGAAAGACGCTATGAGCCCTTCTGCACTCCCTACAGCGGCATGATCCCCTTCGCTCCCGACGGACTCTATCAGTCACAGCAGCGCTTCTCCCTCTACAGATGGCACATCACAGACCCCGTCCGTTTTGAGGAAAACCTCAGAGTGACAATTCAGGCTCTCGGCTGGCGTTCCGGCGGAAGATACCTCCCCATGCAGGACGACATCTCCTCCACCGCGTTCTTCTATCTCGACAGGCCCGCGACAAATCTCCCCGCTCTGCCCGACAGAGACTATCTTGAAATTATATAATTCTACGCATAATCGCAATACACGGAAAGGTTTACTGAAATGAAAAAACTTCCGATTATTTTATCGGCTTTGATTATGACAGGTGCGTGCGCTCTCGGTGTATCCGCTGTTGACGGAAACAACGTAACGGCATACGGCACACCTATCGCACAGACAATGGCTCCTCAGGGTGGAGGAAATCACGATATCAACATTATAGTTGACGGTGTAATTCCCTCCGCTGACGCAGAATCAATCGAACAGTACGACACATACCACGGCGAAACAGATCCCTATGAGGAATTCTTCGGACTTGATTTCGGCGCAGACGTTACTTTCACAGGCTTTGAATTCACGGAAGGCAAGCACTTTGTCGACGGCGGATATTTCGTTGACGGAACTCTCAGAGTTCAGGTTTGCCAGAACGGCACATGGACTGACGTTGCAGCTACAAACGAAGTAGGCTACCCCACAGGCACAACTCAGGCTGACTTCGGCGACAACTGTGAAACCTATACATTTGAATTTGAACCCGTCACCGGCACTGCAATCCGTGTCATCGGTACAGCCGGAGGAAGTGATACCGTTCGCTTCGCATCCTGCGGTGAAATCGCTGCTTATTCCACCACCGACATGAGCTCCTTCACTACATACGCCGACAGACTCGCCGCTGCTGCAGAAGAAGCTGCAAAGGCTGCAAACGAGGAAGCTTTAAAGAGAGCTGCAGAGGGCTTCATTGAGCAGATTTCCACACCTATCACCACTTACTCGCTCGACGAAATCAAGGCTGTCAGCGGCGGTTCCAAGGATCTCGCAACAATCAATGACGGCTACATTCCCACAGGCGACGACCCCTCCTCACTTCAGTTCGACACTGTAAACAACGTCGGCAAATGGGATCCCTACCACGAAGAATACATCGGATACGAATTCCCCGCAACCTACACCGTTGAGTACGTTCTCTTTGTCGAGGGCGGCAACTTTGTAGACGGCGGATTCTTCGGCGACGGTGATATACGTCTTGAGGCTCTGATTGACGGCGAATGGACCGAAGTAAAAGCGTCGATTTCCCCCGAATACAAGGTCGGCGAAACACAGGAGGAAATGCTCCCCAACTACGAGCAGTACACCTTCACACTTGACACTCCCACCTCCTGCGACGGTATCAGAGTAATCGGTACAGCCGGCGGAAGCGCGTACTTCATCTCCTGCGGTGAGCTTATCGTAAAGGCGGAAACAACCGAAGCTCCGGCTGAAGAAAATGTTCCCGAGGAAATGGTTTCTGAAGAAACTGTAGAAGCTCCGGCGGAAGAAAACGTTCCCGAAGAAATGGTTTCCGAAGAAACTGTAGAGGCTCCGGCTGAAAAAGTGGAAGAATCCACTGTTGCCGACACAGCTCCCCAGACATCTGACGCTGCTGTAATCACAGCAATAATCGCCGCAGTTTCATCTCTCGCGGCTTACAGCTTCAAAAAGAGAAAATAAGCTGAAATAAACAATTACGGCTGCGGTATTTTAGTGTTTGCTGCAGCCGTATATTGTTTATATTGAAGTAAAAAATGAAATCAAACCTCAAAAATGCGCTCTCTGCACTTCTTTTTCTCTCTATGGCGGTGATTTTCAGTTCTTGTTCCGCACAAAGCGAGCCGACACAGTTCACGGTACGGTACGGCGTCAGCGGAGTCGGTGGAAATATCTGGGGCAGCAAAGAACAAGTCGTCTCGTCCGGTGAGAATTCCGCTCCTGTTTCGGTAAGCGCGGATGCCGGATTTTATTTCGCGGGATGGGAAAGCGGCGGCAATATTTTGCAAACCTCACCCGTGCACAGAATTTACTCCGTCACGGAAAGTTACGACTGGCAGGCTGTGTTCAGGCAGGAATACGACGACATTCCGCTCATCAGTATATACACCGAGGATGCCGACAAAATCACATCAAAGGAGATTTATATCCCCTGTTCCGTCATTATCTCGGATCCCGAAAGCGCAAAAAACTGCGTCAAAAAAACGGCTGAGATTCGCGGCAGAGGAAACGCATCGTGGAATTTCCCAAAAAAGGGATACAAAATAAAATTTTCGGATAAAGTGAATCTTCTCGGCATCGGAGAGTGCGCAAACAGGGACTGGGTTCTTATCTCCTGCTACGGCGACCAGTCAATGCTGAGAAATTACACATCGAGCAGGCTCGGTCAGCTTCTCGACGGAATCGACTACTCTCCGGCCTGCACCTATGCCGAGGTTTATCTGAACGGCGAATATCTCGGGGTCTACCTTGTTTCCGAACAGATTGAGGAAAAGGACGGCAGAGTTGTTTCCGTAAATGCAGATTCTAGCGCACAGCCCGACGAAAAGGACTACCTACTCGAGCTCGATATGTATGCGGGCGGTGAGTACGGAGTCGACTATATAGCTGTCGGCGGAAAGCCTTACAGTATAAAATCGGAAGTCACGTCCGACGAGGGAAAATATATAGAAGAATTCATGACCGCCGCACACCGCGCAGTGATGTCGGGTGAAAGAGAAGAAATCGCCGCCGTCATCGACCTCGATTCACTCATCGACACCTATATTTTACAGGAATTTTCAAAAAACATCGACGTCGGCTGGTCGAGTATGTTCATGCAGATCAGATCCGACGGAAAGCTGTACCTGACCGCGCCGTGGGATTTCGACCTCGCCTTCGGTAACGACGACCGCCTTGACAACGGAGCATCGGACAGGCTGTACGCAGGAGCCGGAAGGGACGGATTCGGGCAGAACAACACGTGGTTCATAAAGCTCTGGTCGTGCAGATGGTTCAGGGAGGAAGTCAGCCTGCGCTGGAGTGAGCTTGACACACTTCTCGACACGGTTTACAGCGATACGCAGAAAATGGGCGAAAAAATCGGCGCCGCGATGGAGAGAAATTACGGCAAATGGAAAGTGATTTCGGTAAAGACCCATATGCAGCCCGCCTCTGTTCTCAGATGCAAAACATATGCACAGCACGTCGAATACCTGCTCGACTGGTACAATGAACGCCGCGAATATCTCGACTCCGTTTTCCGGAATTATCTGAACTAACAATAAACAAATACAGAAAAGGACAAAATAAAATGAAAAACTCAAAACGAACGATAGCTCTGATTCTCGCATCAGTCCTCGCCGCATCGTCCTTTGTTTCGTGCAGTCAGAACAACGCGGGAGAGACCGAAGCTCAGACCACATCACAGCCGAACGCTGAATCCGATGCACCCGAAACCGAAGTATATGACCCCTTTGAGGGACTTGAAGCCAAAAAGCTCGACGGTTTGACGTTTACATTCCTGACAAGCAACTGGCCGGGCGAGGAAGTGTGGACCGTTGACGATATCTCCGCAGAGGAATACACCGGAGCACCGATAAACGACGCGGTTTACGAGAGAAACATTAAGGTTGAGGACAGGCTCTCCTGCAAAATACAGGAAGTGAACCTCGCAAGCTCAGCTGACGCAAACACCGCTCTCGCGACCTCAATAACCTCCGGCGACAGCGCTTATCAGGTCTGGATCCCCCGCTTCCACGAATACATCTCCGCCGCGTCACAGGGATATATCATGGACATGAACACGGTCGAGGGAATAGATTTCTCGCGCGACGCATGGGTAAAGAACTCCATCGACGGTCTTTCTCTGCTCGGACACTGCTTCACCGTCTGCAACGAGATGATAACCATCCACAAAGAGGCGGTATCCTCGATTATCTTCAACAAGAACCTCGCCGATCAGTACCAGTTTGAGGACCTTTACAACGTAGTTCTCGAGGGCAGATGGACGCTCGATTATTTCAGTCAGCTCGTCGAGACCGCTTCTTCGGACAAAAACGGCGACGGTGTGATGGACGAAAACGACCGCTGGGGCTTCTTCTATCAGAGAGACACACTCGACGCATTTCTGGCTTCGGGCGGCGGAGCGCTCTGCGAAAAGGATGAAAGCGACAAGCCCGTGTACACCTTCGACACCGAAAAGGTAATAAATATCCTCACCGCTGCCACCGATCTCATGTATCGTCAGGATATCTGCTACAATGTAATGAATCAGTCAAACTTCAACGAGTGGATGGCGAACAAGTTCATGGCCGACGACGCTATGTTCATGTGGGTCAGAAACGTCAACATACCTCAGCTCCGCACAATGGAGAGCGATTTCGGTATTCTCCCCATTCCGAAGTACAACGATACAATTGACGCTTACTACTCAGCCGTAAACTCCTTCACCGGCGCGGGCATTTCCGTTCCGACCATAACCGATCAGGCTTACGAAAGCACCATAGGCCTCTTTATCGAGACAATGGGCGCCGCATCCCTTGACACAATCTGCAAAGCCTACTACGACGTGCTTCTCAACGGAATCGTGGTACGCGACGCACAGTCACAGCAGATGCTCGACCTGATTTATTCCAACACCACCTACGACTGCGGCTCAATCGGATATTACGCAAATGTAAGCGACTATATTTACATGATGATGAGCTATACAAACACCTTCGCATCCTACAGCGCGGGCATCAAGAAAGCAGTAAACAAGGCTATCGACAAAACGGTTACAAAAATCGAAGACAGATTTGGTGAATAATGAACCGATTTACAATAAGCCTCTCCGCCCTCACACTCGCCGTTTTTGTTCTGTCCGTCGGGGTAGGAGCGGAAAACACCTTTGCTGAGAGACAGTTCACCGCAATTTCTTCCTCCGGCAAAGACGACAGCTCGGGCTATATCGGACTAATCCGCGACCTGACCTATCCCAAAGCCGACAACACACGGGAGCAGTACCGCGCCTATGCCGGCAGTGACGGATACGCGTATCTCGGCTATACCTTCGGCGGAGAATATTCGGTGAACACCCTCATCTACACCTCCGGATATGCCGGCGCGGAGGGAGGGTGGTTTTCCGGCGGTGAGGTGTGGGTCGAGGTGCTCTCGGGCGGAGTCTGGCAGAAAACCGAGGCATATTTCACACCCGAATACCCGATTTCAGAGGATTACGGCGATTTTACCTCCGCGGAATACGCAATCAATCTCGAGCCGACCTCAGCCGAGGGAATCCGAATTGTCGGAAAAGCCGGAGGTGAGAAAAAATACATCTCCTGCTCCGAGCTGCGTGTGCTCTGCGACATTGACTCCGAAATTGCCGACTCCGACGACTCCGAGCTCTGGATTGAGTCCGCGTCAACTCCGATTGCCTCTGTGACAAATCCCGATATAAGCGGAGGAAGCCGGAATTTAAGCGACATAAACGACGGATACATCCCTTCTGCAGGAGACACGTATTCGCTCCAGTACGACACCGTGACCGCCGACGGAAAAAAGACCCCGCACGAGGAGTACATCGGGTTGATGTTCGGCTCGGAATATGAAATCGAGCTTGTCGAGTTCACCGAGGGCGGCAACTTCTTCGACGGCGGCTGGTTCGCGGACGGAACGATGACTCTTGAAGTAAATATCGACTACAAATGGGTCGAAGCCGACTTCATCTGTTCGCCGGAATATCCCGCTTCAAACGACAGGGCAGATTTTCTCCCCGACTTCGAGACGTACACCTTGACTTTAACGGAGCCTGTCGTGTGCAGCGGAGTGCGTCTTCGCGGAAAAGCCGGAGGGGACGCCAATTTCATCTCCTGCGGCGAATTCCGGGTGAAGAAAACCGCGCCGGACACCTCGGACAGCCTTGAAAACGAAATAACCGAACCAAATTCAGGGAAAAATCAGGCAGACGAGACAAATGTTAATAATAAGTTAAATATTTATATAATTTTAACAGTTATAATAATGTTGACGGTTTTCGTCTCCGTAATCTCAGTAAAATTGATTAAAACGATTAAAAAGAAGAACCCTTAAAAATATTATTCCAACAAAAGGAAGGTATATATCAATGGCAAAATCAAGACTTATCGGCGATTACCCTGTTATCGGTATCCGCCCCGTAATCGACGGACGCAGAGGTGCGCTCAAAGTACGCGAATCCCTCGAGGATCAGACAATGAACATGGCTAAAAGCGCAGCCAAGCTGTTCACCGAAAACCTGAAATATTCAAACGGCGAACCCGTAAAGGTAGTTATCGCCGACACCACAATCGGTCGTGTTGCAGAAAGCGCTGCCTGCGCCGACAAATTCAAGAAAGCCGGCGTCGATATCACCCTTACGGTAACTCCCTGCTGGTGCTACGGCTCCGAGACAATGGACCAGGATCCCAACACTATCAAGGCGGTATGGGGATTCAACGGTACAGAACGCCCCGGTGCGGTTTACCTCGCTTCCGTTCTCGCAACACACGCTCAGAAGGGTCTCCCCGCGTTCGGAATTTACGGTCACGACGTTCTTGACTGCGACGACACCACAATTCCCGCTGACGTCGAGGAAAAGCTCCTTCGTTTCGGTCGTGCTGCGGTCGCTGCTGCCACAATGAGAGGCAAATCATACCTCCAGATAGGCTCAATCTGCATGGGCATCGGCGGCTCCATTATCGACTCCCGCTTCATCGAGGAATATCTCGGCATGAGAGTTGAGTCCGTCGACGAGGTTGAAATCATCCGCCGCATGACAGAGGGAATCTACGACGAGGAAGAATACCAGAAGGCTCTCGCATGGACCAAGGCCAAGTGCATCGAAGGCTTTGACAAGAACCCTGTCGAGCTCCAGAACCCCCGCGAAGTCAAGGATGAACAGTGGGAATTCGTCGTCAAGATGATGGTCATTATAAAGGACCTCATGAACGGCAACCCGAACCTGCCCGAGGGACGCGAGGAGGAAATGGTCGGTCACAACGCCATCGCCGCCGGATTCCAGGGTCAGAGACAGTGGACTGACTTCTACCCCAACGCAGACTTCGCCGAAGCTATGCTCAACACCTCCTTCGACTGGAACGGCGTGAGAGAGCCCTACATACTCGCGACCGAAAACGACGTGCTCAACGGACTCGGTATGCTGTTCATGAAGCTGCTCACCAACCGCGCACAGATTTTCGCCGACGTCCGCACATACTGGTCAGGCGAATCCGTAAAGAGAGTTACCGGCTACGAAATCGAGGGCCACGCAAAGGAAGCTGACGGCTTTATCCACCTCATCAACTCCGGAGCTGCCTGCCTCGACGCCTGCGGTGAAGTAAAGGACGAAAACGGCAATCCCGTAATGAAGCAGTGGTTCGACATGACCGAAGAGGACTGCGACAAGGTTATGGCCGCTACAACATGGAACATGGCTGACCTCGGCTACTTCAGAGGCGGCGGATATTCCTCACGCTTCGTCACAAGAGCGGAAATGCCCGTGACAATGATAAGACTCAACCTTGTAGAGGGTCTCGGTCCGATGCTCCAGATTGCAGAAGGCTGGACCGTACACCTCCCCGAGGAAGTAAACGACATTCTCTGGAAGCGCACCGACTACACATGGCCCTGCACATGGTTCGCTCCGAGATGCACAGGTGAGGGCGCATTCAAGACCGCTTACGATGTAATGAACAACTGGGGCGCAAACCACGGCGCAATCAGCTACGGCCACATCGGCGCAGACCTCATCACACTCTGTTCAATCCTCCGCATCCCCGTCGCTATGCACAACGTACCCGAGGAAAAGATTTTCCGTCCTGCCGCATGGAACGCTTTCGGTATGGACAAGGAGGGTGCGGATTACCGTGCGTGCGCAAACTACGGCCCTCAGTACAAGAGAGTAAAATAACAGAATATGGAAATAAAAGATAAAATTGAGTCGGGGAGCTGCGTCCTCGGCATAGAATTCGGCTCTACAAGAATCAAATCCGTACTCATCGACGACACTTTTGCCCCGATAGCGAGCGGCGGATACGACTGGGAAAACCGTCTCGAGGAGGACAACGGATGCAATTACTGGACGTACTCACTCGACGACATCATGACGGGAATGCGCGCATCCTACTCCTCTCTGAAGCGGAACGTGCGCGAAAAATACGGCGTGACGATAAAAAAGCTCGCCGCGATAGGCATCTCCGGAATGATGCACGGCTATCTCGCGTTTGACAAAAACGACAGCCTCCTTGTGCCGTTCAGGACGTGGCGCAACACCACAACCTCACAGGCGGCAAATGAGCTCTCCGACGCGCTCGGATTCAGCATTCCGCAGAGATGGAGCTGCGCGCACCTTTATCAGGCGATTTTAAACGGCGAGGAGCACGTGAAGGACGTCGCGCACATCACTACCCTTGCCGGATACATACACTGCCTGCTCAGCGGCCGGCGTGAGGTGGGAATCGGCGAGGCGTCAGGTATTTTCCCGATAGACTCCGAAAAGCACTGCTGGGACGAAAAAATGCTCGCGGTGTACAACGAAAAGCTCTCCTCACACGGTGCATCATACAGGGCGGAGGACGTTTTCCCGGCGATCAGAATGGCGGGAGAGAGCGGTGCTTACCTGACAGAAGAGGGTGCTGCGCTGCTTGACCCGGACGGCGAGCTTGAGGGCGGAATCCCGATGTGTCCTCCCGAAGGCGACGCGGGAACGGGAATGACGGCGACAAACAGCGTAAGAGTGCGCACGGGAAATATTTCGGCGGGAACGTCGGTGTTCTCCATGCTCGTGCTCGACAAAAAGCTCTCCCGCATCTACCCGGAGATCGACATGGTCACTACCCCCGACGGCTCACCTGTGGCGATGGTTCACTGCAACAACTGCTGCGGCGAAATTGACGCATGGGCGAAGATTTTCGGTGAATTTGCCGCTGCCGCCGGAGTTGACATTCCGAAATGGAAGATTTACGACACGCTGTACTACCTCTCACTCAAGGGCGAGGCTGACTGCGGCGGAGTGGTTTCGTACAACTTCCTCTCGGGCGAGCACATTCTCGGCGTCGGCGAAGGACACCCGATGTATTTCCGCTCGGCTGATGGCAGAATGAACCTTGCGAACTTCTTCCGTGCGCAGGTTTACTCCTCCGTAGCGGCGCTCAAAACCGGAATGGACCTGCTGCTCAAGAACGAAAACGTCACGGCGGACAGATTCACAGGTCACGGCGGCCTGTTCAAGACTGAGGGAGTGGCGCAGCAGTATCTCGCGGACGCTGTCTCCTCACCGATATCCGTGATGAAAACGGCGGGCGAAGGCGGAGCATGGGGTGCGGCTCTCCTCGCGGACTATATGGTTCACGGCGGAGGAATGTCGCTTCCCGACTACCTCGACAAAAACGTTTTCGCCGGAATGGAGTCGACCACGCTGTATCCCACCGAGGAAGGCACTGCCGGATTTGAAGCATACATGAATAACTACAAAGCCGGACTCGCCGCTCAGCACGCGCTGGACAGATAATTTTCCGAATAAGCACGAAATCCTCCCGATTTATGGATCAGTGCGCATAAGACAAAATTGAAAACGCTCGGGGAATCCAGAACTTCTTCGGGCGTTTCTTATATCTGCGGCAGACTTTTTCACGTCATAACTCATTTTGCGTCAGATTGAAAGGGGATGCAAAAAAGTACAGCATTTTATTTGTCGATTTTTTGACTTTACTTATATTGACAAATCAACATTCTGAGGGTAAAATAAAAATATCCGAAATTCGCGATTCTGTGCAGACTGTGAAAAGGAAAAGAGATGGTCAGATGAGCAAAATACAATTTCCAAGCGATCAGGAGTTATTTCCGGCATTGTTCGATCAATCACGGCAGGGAACTTCTCTGGCTTACGGCTATATCGAACAGATCATAAAGAAAAAGGACGATTATATCAATCTTTCGTCGTCCGGTTCATTTAAAAGCCGCGATGAATACAGCGCTTTTTTGAGCAAGATTAAAGAACAGAAGCACAGACTGTGGGCTTATCTTGACAAATGGCTGCTCGGGCGTGTTCTGGGCGGCGGAACGGTGGACAGTTTCCCTCCGGCGTGGTATGAACTTACGCGGTTTGACACGACCGAAACGACGACGCGGACGACCTATGACCCGTATTACGATACAGAGGAAACCTCTGAGAAAAAGGAAAATGAAACGATAAAGGTCGGCGTGGATTATTTCGGTCAGCTGTATGATACGATGCAGCGTTTGCCAGATGAAAAAGAGGGGTTTACGGATCCGAACGACGGCTCACGGGTATATGAACTGATGAAGCCTATTTACAGCGTGCTGCATCCCATAACATTCGGCAGCTGTCTGAAGCATTTAGGCTCTCCTGTGCTGTTTATCCTCGTCTGTCTGGGAATCTGCAAGGGGCTGCAGTTTCTTTCCGAAAAGATAAATAACCTGTTGTATGTTTTGCTGTTGATACTCTGGCTTGGCGGCGTACTTCTCATTGTGGGCGGGGTTATCTGGCTGCTGATACGGCTTTATGAGTCGCCCCAAGAATTTCGGCAGGCGGCAAAGCTGTCCGGATATCGCCGTGACGCAAAGCGAAATGTTCCAAAGGTATACCGTGTGCTGCGCTACTATCATCTGTGGGAGAAGCAGACGGGGAAAACATACGAAGGCGTTACCAAAATGCAGGAATATTTCGACGAATACATAAAAAAATTCGGCTGAGCAGTGGCTGTCACCTCGTTCAGTCTGGATACACCGCTGTCCCAATCTCATTTTCTCCGGCACGCTTAAATATTGGACAAAAAAATCCTCCGCATGATTTTCAGTCATACGGGGGATTCACTGTTTTACGGACGTTTTCCTCTTTCAGGAGGATTATTTTTATCTCATCACCATCTCGCCGTCGGAGGGCAGCTCATTCGGCAGCTTAGAGGGCTTCTCAAGGTAGTAGTACGCCACAGTTGTGTAGTACACAGCACAAAAGGATATTTCTCATCAAATTCTGATTTCTTCTGGTTCAATACCAATCATTACAATCGGGACTGTGGGATTGGAACGACCCTCTCGAATAACATTCGCCAACTCGTTTTCGTACCAAGCCACACCTGTGTCCATCTTCAAACACATTGCTCTTGTAGGTACAATCTCAATGCCGACATCAATATCATTCCTCAAAAAGAAAAATGTATGTTTTACATGGAGGTCATACGCAACACTAAAATACTTTCCAAACTGAACCTCAACGGCAACACGATTCTTCACAAAATCCACTTGGTTGTTTGTTCTAAATGCCACATGACCGTTTCCCTCGATGATACGGCGCTGCTCCTCTTTATCTCGAATGCTTGCAATTTCTCTTGCTGTAGGAATATCACCAGTCACATAATATTGGATGGTAACTGATTCCCAATTCTGCGGAAAGAGAATAGTTTCAAATTGTTTATTGAGAGCCTTTTGGTCATACAGAACTTTGCCAAATGACGGTCTTGCTTTACTTATTTTTGTGTATACATTTGCATCAATGCTTTCGATTGATGCCACAATCTCATTCCACAAATCTTTGTGGTGAACCATCATATGTTCATAACCATTCAGATGACTATATATGTTTGCGATTTTCATTCTGTCTCACTCCATTCTGCCGGTCTCTGTGCAATTTTGTCGTTTGCACTAGGTTTCCAAATTTTCTGATATATCGGTCTGGTTGCAAGAGCATCATTTCTCAATCTCTCAATTCGATCCATGCCGATGTCTATATACTTTTGCTCCCATTCGGTGCCATATGCTTGTCGATTATTCTTCAAGGCAGCAAGCAAGGAAGAACCAACACCGGCAAATGGGTCATAAACCACATCATTTTCATTGGTCAATGCAAGAACACATCTCTCAACCAATTCAATTGGGAACTGGCAAGGATGGTCAACTTTTTCTGGATGATTGTTTTTAACATTCGGGATTTCCCAAATGAGTGCGTCCCAATCATCTACCAATCGCTCAAGGGTCATTTCCCATACATCCTCTGGATTTTTACCCTTGGGATTTCCACTCAGTTGTCCTTTCTTTTCACCCTTAAAATATTTCTTTCCAGGATATTTGGATGGAATTCTCACATCATCAAGGTTAAAGGTATAATTATCGCTTTTTGTAAACCAAAGGATGGTCTCATATCTACCACTAAATCTCTTGGAACAGTGCAAGCCATGACCAAAGTGCCAAATAATACGATTACGAAGATGCAGACCTAATTTTTTGAAATACGGATAGAAATAAATATCCAGAGGATAAATTTCTCCGTTGTCTACAAAGTTTCCTGTCTGCCAACAGATACTGCCATCATCAGACAATATGCGAGCAAACTCTGCAAGCATAGGTTCAATGTTATGAATATATTCTTCAATACTGGTTTTAGTTTCATATGCTTTACCAATATTGTATGGTGGTGAAGTAATAATCAGTTTGACAGAACCAGAAGGCAACTCTTTGCAAAAATCAAGAGCATTCTTACACTCGTATCTAAAATCGAGCAATTTCATCTCGCTTCCTCCTTCTGTACACATAGATTTATAACATATTTTACTACAGAAAGGTCAGAATTTGAAGCCATCCACCGAAATATTCACAAACAAGTTGCAAATAAAGGTCGTGAGCATATGTTGGAAAATAAAAATATCTCGTACGCAAACTGATCGAAATCTGCGACGAACTGGATTACACGGAACTGTATGTAGCATACCTTTTGAGTTGGTGATAAAATATTCGTAGGAACACAAACAAGGATAGATTTTACTCTACACTTGGATTTGTGTGCTTTTTTACTTGACCTGTTTTCGTTGGATATTGACAACAGGTTCATTTATTTTTTTATCTCATCACCATCTCGCCGTCGGAGGGCAGCTCATTCGGCAGCTTAGAGGGCTTCTCAAGGTAGTAGTACGCCACAGTTGTGTAGTCGTCGTATCTCGGTCCCGTCCAGCCGAGGTTGTCGAGAACCATGCGGAAGCTCTCGTCGAAGTAGACGGGATCCGGCACGTGCCAGCGGTAGAGCAGGAATCTCTGCTGTCCGTTGTACTGCTTTTCCCTGTCGTTTCCGGTTATGGCGTACATTCCGACGTAATGGCCGCTGTAGGTCTGATAGCGGTTCAGTATTATGTCGTTTCCGAACGCGTACGAGCCGCAGAAGTAGTCCTCCGTGCCCGTGTAGTTCAGCGTGGGATAGGTGTCGCCGTCGATGTACATCTTAGCCTCGCCCTCGACCCAGCAGGTGTTGTTTCCGTTCATTCCTGCGGCGAGCGTCACTCCGACAAATGTTCCCTTTCCCTCGATTCCGTCGATTACCGAGTACGACCTGCCTCTGACGACGGGATGCTCCTGTCTGTAGAGCGCGTGGAAGTAGCCGGCGTCAGGGTCAACCTTTCCCTTCCAGCCCGAAATCATGTAGTACAGCGTCTCGCTCCTGCCGCCACGGTTTTCCATCGTGATTCTGCAATGCTTTCTGAACGGCATCTCGAAGTAGCTGTTGTAGCCTCTGCCGGGTGCGACAAGAAGCATGGCGGAGTTCAGCGTGATGTAGTTTCCGTTTATATCCTCAAAGTTTTCGTCGTAAGCACAGCCGAAGAAAGCGGAAATCGGCGCTTCAACCGACGGGAACTCCTCGTTGTCCCAGTAAATCCGCATGACGAACGAGTGTCCGACGTATCCCGTGAACCAGATGTGCGTTATCATTCCCTCTCCGTCGGTGTCGCAGAGAGTTACCGTTGTGTGCGGCTCAATCTGTATGCAGGCGCGGAGCTTTTCGCAGTCCTTACCCCTTGTGCCGCCGTTTCGTTCTCCCGTGGGGTTCTCCGCCGAGAAAGCAAAGCTCTTTCTGTCTCGCATTTTTGATATGCTCATAATTTTCTCCATTCTTTTTTTAAGTACAGGTGCAGCGATGCTGATTTTATAATCTTATTTTTTCTCAAGACACGGCGGTATAGCCTCGGTATTTGCGACGACTATATTGCTTCGTTCCGTTGCAAGATGTATTGCTTCGTCAATCGTGTGTCCCGCCATGCAGTAATGCACAAACGATGCGCCGTAGCAGTCCCCTGCCCCGACAGTCGACACGACCTTTACATCCCCGGGCTTGCCGGAAAAGTGCGCTTCACCGCTGACGTAGTCGTAAACCGCCGAGCCGTCCGCCCCCATTGTGTAGACGAGGAGCTTAATGTTCGGGTATTCGGCGTGCAGCGACTCCCATATCGGGCTGAGTGCATCCCTTACCGCACCGGTTTCTGTGAGGAAATGCGCCTCCTCGCTGCTTATTTTGACAATTGTCGCGTTTTCAAGGCAGAGCTTTATCGAATCCGCGTCGTAGCAGTTCGGGCGTATGTTAAGGTCACACATGATATTTTCAAATCTGACCCCGCAGAGCAGCTTTTTCAGGGTCTGACGCGACACCGGGCTTCTCTGTGCGAGCGTATTGAAGTAGAAAAGGTCCGCGCCGTAATTTTTTATCTCCTCTGTCTCCCCGTCACTGAGCTCAATGTTGTCGTAAGCCGTGTCGGAGGTGATGGAGTACTTCGGGATTCCGCCCTCTCCGAGAGCCACGACGCAGCTCCCCGTGGGCTTGTCTGTCAGCGCGATATAATCCTCCCCGATGCCGTATCTTCTGATGCACTCAAGCGTGTCTTCGCCGAGAGAATCACGTCCGACGCCGGTTATCAGCCTGACCTCATCTCCAAGCAGGGACAGATGCGCGGCAAAATTGAACGGAGCACCGCCGATCACGCTTTTTTCAGGGTAGATATCCCATAAAACTTCGCCGTAAACAAGACTTTTCATTGTGTTTTCCCCCGATTCAGTCGAGTTTTTTATAATAATCAACGATTTCCGCGTAATATTTTTCCGCCTTGGGAGCGAGTTTTGCGTATATCGACGAGATGTTTTTGAATTTAGAGTTAAGGCAGGTGTTCACGAACCATCCCATTCCGTTGTTGCCGTTGTGGATCCAACCGAAGTCGATTGACATTGTATCAAAGATTATGTCGAGCATATCGCGGCTTTCGGGGTCCCTTGCGAGCTTGCCCTGGAGAGTGGTTTCGTAAAGCGCGGGGCGTACAAGGCTGTGTCCCTGGCAGGCAAGAGCTTCAAGAATGGTTCCGGTAAAATCGTAGTCGTCATAGCTCGTGACTGACGGTACTGCGAGCAGGAAGTTTCCGCCGGTCGGCCAGTTGATGTACTCGGATTCCTCCGTATATTTCGGGTAGGGCAGAATTCCGACTTCAAACTCAACCTCTCTGAGTGTCGGGACAACGGTCAGGAAGTGGCTTGAGATGAGCACATTTCCCTCGACGAACATATCGAAGTTGCTGTCCTCCTGCGCCTGTGAGTTAGTCCATATACCAGGCGTATTGAAGTCGAAGTTATAAAGCGCCTCATAGAAGTTCACGAATTCTTCGGAGTACATATTGAGGTACGGGTATCCCTCGTCGTCATAGTCCATTACACGGAAGCCGCTCGTGTAGAAGATGATCGAGGACTGGATAGGAGACTGAACAAGCCCCCAGCGGTCGTTTTCGTCCTTCTCACCGTTTCCGTCGAGGTCCATGTACACGCTGTCAACCATTTTCGTTATGTAGTCGAGAGTCCATGTGCCGTTGTAAACCGCCTCATACGGGTATTCAAGGTTGAATTCGTCGCACATATCCTTGTTGAAATACATCAGGTGGACGTTGTTGATAGCAGCCTGGAAGAACAGATCGCCGAACGCGAGGTAGGTTTTGCCGTTTATCGTCAGCTTTTCCTTGTAGTTGGAGTTCCACCACGGCATATCGAAATTTATTTCCTCAAGCTGATTCAGATCGAGCAGGGCGTTCTGCGTCACGAGGTTGGCAAGCTCGATATTCGAGTGAATTATGGTGTTGTAGGCATTGTCTCCGGCAGCCGCGCTCTGTGTGACAGTCGACGGAACGTCATTCGCCAGAGCTTCAACTATGTCGATGCCGTATTTTTCCTCAACCGAGGTAACCTGAGTGAAAATTGCGTCGTCGACCGGCTCGCCAGTCATTTCCTCGTGATTGAAGTACGGCATTGTGTCGTGTGCGCTCGCTGCGGGTCTGTGCAGTATTGTAAATGTTTTACCGCTGTAATCCGCTGCGGGAAGCATGTCGTCAAAATATGTGGTTTCAGCTTCTGTCTCACTCTCGCTTGCGGTGTCCGAGGCAGTCTGCGCAGTCTCTGTGGAAGAATTTGTGTCCTCTTTTGAATTTTCGCTCTCAGAGCACGAGGTATATGCAGGCAGCAGCATTGAGACAAGAAGCAGTGATGCGATAATTTTTTTCTTTGTGTTCATTTTTTCCAAGCCTTATCTTACAAAACGAGTTTTCTTATTTCAAGCTTCTCAATCTCCGCGTCGGAGTCGGAGGAGAAGATGCAGTTTTTCTGATTGAAATCGAGAGTCCACGGCACTGTCATAACCGCTTTTCCGCCGCTGACGAACGCCTCAAGAGTTCCCTTGTCCACAACGAGTCTGATTTCAACCGAGCTGTCCGATATGCTGAGCGGCATTGTCTTATCGAATACGTGGAGTATGTTCTTCGCCGTCTCGAGCGTGATTCTCTGACCGAACAGCTCCGCGGTGACGCACGCTCCGGATTTAACGGTTTCCGCGCTTATTCCGAGACAGATTTCATATGCGCAGTCCTCCATCGGCACGGAGAAGGGGGAATCGGGTGAGAGCGCGACGTTATCGTACTTTCTCTCGCCGGCGTACAGCTTTTCGCACTCCTTTGCCGGATTTGCGCAGAGATAATAGTCGCCCTTTTCCTTGACAAGCGTCAGCTCGCAGGGGATTCCCATCTGACCGCAGATCGGGTCGTCGCCGAAGGAGGTGTTTCTGTCCCACGCGAACTGGATTCTGCGCGCGTTTTCGGTATAGGAGTAGGTCTGTGCCGCGTAGCTTGAGTCGCCGTAGCTGAGCACCTTTGATTTTTCGCAGGTACTGAATTTTCCTCCGACGAATTCGCCGACAAGGTAGTGATGCGACGCGCCGCTGAACACCCATTTGCGCTCGTTCGTTCCGCTGACGTTTATCGGATAGATGTCAGGGCACTCCGCGTCGCCGTCGATCGAGATTCTCTGCAGTTCTTCCCATGAGGTCAGGTTATCGGAGGTGAGCAGGCAGTATTCGTTTCTGTCGAGGTATATAGCCATGAGGAATTTGCCTATTTCGTCGCACCAGACCACCTTCGGGTCGCGGTTGTCGGCTGCGATGTGAGGAACGACGGGGTTGTGTTCGTATTTTGTAAAGGTCATGCCGCCGTCGGTTGAATAAGCTATGTTCTGCGTGAATCTCTTTCCGGATGAGCGGTTCGACGTATTTCCCGCGCAGGTGTAGAACAGCAGGATCACGTCCTCGTCTCCCTTTTTAAGGCCGGATTTGTTGCCGTAGTCGACAATTGCGCTGCCGGAGAACATCGTGCCGTTTTCGTCGGGAGCGAGTGCGTCGCCAAGGTGAGTCCAGTGGAGCAAATCCTCGCTGACGGCGTGACCCCAGTGCATATTTCCCCATACCCAGTCGTAGGGATTGTGCTGATAGAACAGGTGGTAAGAGGTTTTCTTCGTCACGGGTGAGGTGTAGACAAAAAGTCCGTTCGGGTCGTTGATCCATCCGTATGGTGTGGTGAAATGCACAAGCGGTCTGAAGCGGCAATCCGGCTGTGCTGCGGGGATGTCGGTCTGGGTTTCGCCAAGTCTGCCGAGCTCGATGTCGGGGGAGACTTCAATTGTGATTTCCTGACCTTTGTACGCCGAAACATCGCAGAAAGAGGTGTGTCCCGGGTTTACAAAGTCAAGTCTGAGTGTGAAGTCGTCAAGCAATTTTCCGTCTTTCAGGATTCGCACGCACCGCGTTCCGACAAAACGGCTGACAGGCAGAGCGAGGTAATCTTTTTCGATTTTAATGTTAATGCTGCTCATAATTTCTCCTTTTCATGTGAAATTATTTGAATTTATGTTATGCAAATTGAATTTTCGTGGTAATTTTACTGTTTTTATGTTATAATCATTATACAGTATAAAGGTTTCAAGTTCAATGGATAAAATTATGCTTTATGGAGAAAATCCGACATGATTCAGCTAAACGACAGCGTACGCTACGACAAACAGAATATAAGCGGAAACATTGAGGTATTTGACGCCTCACTGACCTCGGTGCGGGAAAACTGGATTCACCGGGAGAGATTTCTGTTTTCGGACGAGCTGATTTATTTGCAGAAGGGCAGTCTCTACCTGAGTGTCAACGGAGAAAACTACGCACTGGACGAGGGCAGTTTCTTTTTTATCCACCGCTACAGCACGATCTGCGGCTACCGGAAATCCGACGCGATGTGCTCCTTTTACACTATATCATACGAAAGCAATCTCGCCGTGATATCGGAGATGGAGCTGTGTCCTCTGCGCGTTGTCGGAAATCCCCTGTACATTGACGAGCTGATAAAGCGGCTGTACTCGACGGTGATCGGAAGCGGGCACAACAAAAACAAAAGCGGAGTGCTGCTGATGTCGCTGATATACGAAATCGTCGACACTGTCATAAAGCCGGGCAGTGCAA
>JBJFHS010000337.1:0-1774 GCA_051893885.1 Eubacteriales bacterium | reverse complement strand
CTGCCGGCTGCCCGGCATAAAATCATTTTAAAACTCGCAGAGTTTTATTCCTTATAAAATTGCATTCCCCAAAAAAATATGCTATAATCAAAAAAACACCCCAACGAAAATCCAAAGGAGGAAAAAAAATGCAAAATTTACGTTTCGGCATCATGGGCGCAGGCGGAATCGCGGAGAAATTCGCACAGGCCGTCAGCATGACAGACACCGCCACCCTCTCCGCCGTCGCAAGCAAATCGCCCGAAAAAGCCGCAGCCTTCGCTGAAAGAAACGGCGTCAGAACCGCCTGCACATCGTATGAGGATATGCTCTCGCGGGACGACGTCGACGTGGTCTATATCGCAACCACGCACAACTTCCATTACGACAACATTAAAATGTGCCTTGACGCAGGAAAACACGTCGTGTGCGAAAAGCCGATGGTCCTCACCGAAAAGGACGCGCGTGAGCTGTTCTGCCTCGCAGCGGAAAAAAAGCTGTTTCTGATGGAGGCGATGTGGTCGCGATTCCTTCCGTCAGTCAGGCAGGCGAAAAAGTGGATAACCGAGGGAAAAATCGGCAGAATTCAGTCGGTTTCCGCAGTGATCGGCTTCAAGAGCACAAGAGACCCCGAGTCAAGGCTTCTCAATCCCGCGCTCGCCGGAGGTGCGATGTACGATATCGGAGTGTACCCGATCGAAATTATCTCCTACCTCGTGGGCGAAAAAATCACCGAATCGGTCGGATTCTGCCGCCGCAACCCCCAGACCGGAGTCGACGAAAACGACACGTTCATCCTCCGCTTTGAGTCGTGCGACGCCGCAGTGCAGTGCCTTTTCACCTCAGCTCCGCGCGAATACGTGATCGTCAACGGCGAAAACGGAGTTGTCGAAATCCCCTCCGCCAGCGTCAACGACGAATGCTTCCTTTATAATGTAAGAAAAGAGCTCTCCGGCCACTTCAAAGAAAAATTCCCCGCCGGCAACGGTTTCGTCTTCGAGCTGCGAGAGGTAATCGACTGCATAACCCGCGGCAGCCTCTACTCCGACATCATGCCCCCCGAATCAACAATCGAATGTGCCCGTGTATTCGAGGAGATTATAAAATAACGTGAAGTCTGAGGTTGGGGGAACGGGGGACGCGGACGCTTCTTGAAATGAAGCTTGGCAAGAACTTCAAAACGGGTTATCTTTTAAGGTGTAATGCGTGTAGTGGCGGTATCACTTCGGACGGGTCAGCCTGCCTCGCGGCTTGATATAGCGATCCTCGACCTCAGAAGTAGTGGAGTGAGCTCGCAGGGACCGCCGAGACCCTGCTCGAGATAGCCGTATGGAATACCTTGATTTCGTAACTTAATAATAAAATAATACTGACTCACGTCGTTTTGAAGCGAACAAACAATTCAGTCAGCTGCGAAACTGACAATTAAGTTTTTCTTCAAAATGCACGTGAGTCAGTATTATTTTATTATTAAGTTACGAAATCAAGGTATTCATTACGGCTATCTCGAGCAGGGTTGGCGGTCCCTGCGAGCTCGCTCCACCCTTTCTGAGGTCGAGGATGTCTATATCAACCCGTGAGGCGGATAAACCAGTCCGAAGTGATACCGCCACCATTGCACTACACAAGACATGAACCACCTCTTTTGAAGTTCTTGCCAAGCTTCTTACAAGAAGCGTCCCGTCTCCCCGCGTCCCGTCTCCCCCTCTCCCCCATCCCGCAGAAAATAAATTTGTAAGATGTTATGGTACAATAGATAAGTAACAGAAATAAAATGGAAAAGACAACTCAAAAG
>JBJFHS010000336.1:0-6958 GCA_051893885.1 Eubacteriales bacterium | reverse complement strand
AAAAAGACATTCAGACTCGTAATAATCACAGTGCCGCTCTCAACGGGAATCGCACTGCTCATATCGGCGGGACTTGCCTCGATAAAGCCGCTGAGAAACCTGTTTCAGACGGTGTATTTCCTGCCGTATGTGACAAACACGCTCGCCGTCGGACTGGTATTCATGATTCTGTTCAAGAAAACCGCGTACAGCGACGGACTTGTTAATCTGCTGATAAACTTCTTCGGCGGTACGTCCGTGGACTTTATCGACGGTCCGTACTGGGCGAAAATGTTCGTTATGTGCTTTTATACGATCTGGATCGTCATGCCGTTCAAAATTCTGATACTCACAAGCGCGCTCGCCTCTGTAAAGCAGGACTACTACAACGCGGCGAGAATAGACGGCACCTCACGCTTCCGCATTTTCACAAAAATCACCCTGCCGATGATATCCCCGATGATTTTCTACCTTGTGATAACCGGCTTCATCGGGGCGTTCAAGGCTTACAGCGACGCGGTTGCCCTGTTCGGAACAGATCTCAACGCCGCGGGGATGAACACCATCGTCGGTTACATCTACGATATGCTCTACGGCGACAGCGGCGGTTTCCCCTCCTATGCCTCAGCCGCAGCAATCATACTTTTCGCGATAGTGCTCACGATAACGTGCGTCAACCTGCTTGTGAGCAAAAAGCACGTGCATTATTAAAATGGAGCTGAGTTTTTTATGGCTAAAACTGATTACGATAAAATTGAAAAAGCCGCACGTGCGAAAAAGAACGCGCTGAACGCCGTCGTATATCTGCTTCTCGCCGTGTGGGCTGTGATAGTGCTGTTCCCGTTTTACTGGATGGTGCTGACCTCGGTAAAAAGCTACGGCTCGTACAACTCCGAATATGTTCCGGCATTCTACACCCTCTCTCCGACGCTGGACAACTATATTGAGGCGTTTTCCGCAGTTCCGCTCGCAAAATATTTCGTCAACACCGTCATTTTCACCATCGCAGCGACGGGAATAATGCTGCTTGTAATAATTCCGGCGGCGTTCGCGTTCGCAAGGCTGAATTTTCGCGGCAAAAACCTCGCCTTTACGCTGTTTCTCTCGCTGATGATGATACCGAACGAGCTGGTTATTATCACAAACTACGTGACAATTACGAATCTGGATCTGCGAAACACCTTTGCCGGACTTATTCTCCCCTCTGTGATGTCGGTTTTCTACATTTATTTACTAAAGGAAAACTTTGCGCAGATACCTGACGAGCTTTACTACGCCGCAAAGGTCGACGGAACCTCAGATATGAAGTATCTCCTTCGCGTGATGCTGCCCATCTGCAAACCGACAATTGTCACCGTAACGATACTCAAGGTCATCGAGTGCTGGAATTCTTACGTCTGGCCGCGCCTTATAACCGACGACGAGGCATATTTTCTCGTCTCAAACGGAATTCAGGAGATACGCGAAAACGGCTTCGGGCGCGAAAACATCCCTGCGATGATGGCGGCTGTCGTTGTGATTTCAGTTCCGCTGATTGTGCTGTTCCTCGTTTTCCGCAAAAAAATAATGGCAGGCGTCGCGAGAGGAGGAACAAAGGGATGAAAACAAAATGGACCCGAAAAATTCTGTCTCTCTCACTCGCGCTGACTCTCTCATCTGCCCTCTTCACCTCGTGTCACGGCCGGATAGGGCTCGACGAATTCAGTATTCCCGAAGAATTTGACACCGAACAGAGCTACGAGATAACCTTCTGGGCGAAAAACGACACAAACAAGGCTCAGACCGACATTTACGAGAAAGCAATAGAGGATTTTGAATCTCTCTACCCCAATGTCAAAATAAATCTGCGCCTTTACACCGACTACGGCAAGATTTACAACGACGTTATCACGAATATCTCGACAAATACCACCCCGAACGTCTGCATAACCTACCCCGACCACATCGCAACCTACCTCACGGGAAACAACGTCGTGGTGCCGCTTGACGAGCTGATGGCGGACGAAAAATACGGGCTCGGCGGAAGTGAGGTGCGCTTTGACTCCCCAACGGTGGACGAGATAATCCCGCAGTTCCTCGGCGAATGCAAAATACAAGGCATACAGTACGCGCTGCCGTATATGCGCTCGACCGAAGCCTGCTATGTCAACAAAACGTACGTGGAAAAGCTCGGCTATACGCTGCCGGAAAAGCTGACGTGGGACTTCATCTGGGAGGTTTCGGATGCGGCGACCGAGAAGGATGAGGACGGAGTGTACCTCGTCAACTCGCAGAAAGTCATGATTCCCTTCATCTACAAGTCGACGGACAACATGATGATTCAGTCTCTGATGCAGCAGGGCGCCGGATACTCAAACGACGAGGGGGATATACTGCTGTTCAACGACACGACGACGGAAATTCTCTATACAGTGGCCGAGCACGCGGAGACGGGAGCCTTCTCGACCTTCAAAATCTCAAGCTATCCCGCGAACTTCCTGAACGCCGGTCAGTGCATTTTCGCAATAGACTCGACCGCCGGCGCCACATGGATGGGAAGCGATGCGCCACTGCTCGACATAAGTGAAGAAAATCTTGTCGACTTTGAAATTGAGGTCATGACGGTTCCGCAGTACGACCCGGACAACGCGCGGATGATTTCACAGGGCCCGTCGGTCTGCATCTTCAACAAATCCGACCCGGGTGAGGTTCTCGCGTCGTGGCTGTTCACGCAGTACCTGCTTACAAACGAGGTACAGATCGCATACTCCGAGACCGAGGGATACGTCCCAGTGACCTCAAAGGCGCAGCAGTCCGACGAATATCTCGACTACCTCTCACGGGCAGGGGAAGACAACAGCAAATACTACGATGTGAAGATAAAAGCCTCGCGCCTGCTCCTCGACAACGTTGAAAACACCTTCGTAACTCCGGTCTGGAGCGGTTCAGCCTCGCTCAGGGACGCTTCCGGTCAGCTTATCGAAAACGTGACAAAATCCGTAAGGCGGCATGAGACGATAGACGACGCATACATCGAAAAGCTCTACAGCGACATAAACGCCCTGTACCGGCTCGACCAGCACTCCTCGGCGTCCGCCGGAAAACAACAGCTCGGCCCGCTTCCGAAGACCTCCGTTATTCTGCTTTCGTCTCTCGGAGCGGCATGGGTTCTGATCATCGCGTATGTCGTCCGCGAAAAGGTCAGAGAAAAGCGCGCAAAAACACGAAAAAGTTAAAAATCATTAAATTAATTAGGAATAATTTTAAAAAAACTCTTTTTGATATTGACTTATCGGCAATTTTATGTATAATAATTTATTGCAGGTTTGAAAACAAACTTAAAATAAAGGAGAAACAAAAAATGAAAAAAGTTATCTCATTGCTGCTTACACTCACAATGGTATTCGTGTTTGCCGGCTGCACATCCGGTTCAAATGACACGGACGTAAAGGGCGAAGGCGTTATGACCTACGACGAATACATTGCAGCCGCTCTCGACACCGAAGTTGTTATCGAGACTTACGTTCAGGCTAAACAGTCCTGGTGGGAAGACAAGGCTACCGTTTACACTCAGGACAAGGACGGCGCTTACTTCCTCTACAACATGGCTTGCTCCGAAGCTGATTACGCTAAGCTCGAAAAGGGCACAAAAATCAAGGTAACCGGCTACAAGTCCGAATGGTCCGGCGAGATTGAAATCACCGACGCTACATTCGTAATCGAAGACGGCAGCTACATTGCAGAAGCGTTCGACGCTACATCCCTCCTCGGCACAGACGACCTCATCAAGCATCAGAACGAATTCGTATCCTTCAAGGGCATGACCGTTGAGGCTACAAAGGATGCTGACGGCAACGACGTTGCGTTCCTCTACAACTGGGACGGCTCCGGTCAGGACGGCAGCGACCTCTACTTCAACGTTTCCAAGGACGGTCAGACCTACACATTCACCGTTGAATCCTACCTCTGCGACAACACAACCGAAGTTTACTCCGCTGTCAAGAACCTCACAATCGGTCAGGTTATCGACATGGAAGGCTTCCTCTACTGGTACAACGGCGTAAACCCGCACATCACCTCCGTTACAGTAGTCGGCTGAGATACGCCAAATCAAACAACACAACAGTCGTTCAGCTTTGGGCGGCTGTTTTTATTTTGATTAAAAATATCTCCCGGGTCTTCTCAAAATCGGTCAGCGGTGGTATAATCAGGTTAACCAAATCGGTCAAAGCGATTTTATCGGTCAGCGATTATCATTCAAAAAAAGACAGTCAGTGAGGCTTCGGATGAACGAAAAATTCTATTCTCTGCCGGAGGAGAAACAGCGCAAAATATTAAATGCCGGATACCGCGTGTTTTCGCAGAATTCCTACAAAAAAAGCCCGATGAGCGAAATCGCGTCTGAGGCAGGAATCAGCAAGTCGCTGTTGTTCTACTATTTCAGAAACAAAAAAGAGCTGTACCTGTTTCTCCTGCAGAGCTGTGCCGAAGTGACGCGCGAATACGTGAAGAAAAGCATATGCTTCGAGCAGAACGAATTTTTTGACATCATGCTCGCCGGACTGAGGGCAAAAGTGCAGCTGATGAAGCTCTACCCCGACCTGACCGCGTTCTCGCTGAAGGCTTATTACGAAAAGGACCCGGAGGTCTGCGGCGAAATCCAGCAGATTATCGGGAAATACGCTTCGTTCAAGGCAAATGCTCCCCTATTGAAGATTCACTCCGACAGCTTCAGACCGGGACTCGACCTTGTCATGATGTACAAAAATATGTACTGGGCGTCTGAGGCGTACCTCCTCGAAAAAATACGGAGCGGCAGCTTTGACACGGATGAATTGGAGCGGGAATTTGAAGAAATGATTGAATTCTGGAAAGAAGTTTATCTCAAAAAGGAGTAGTGTGAAGATGAAAATAATCGAAACCGAAAATCTCACGAAATACTACGGCAAAAACCGCGGCATAATCGGTCTGAATCTCACCGTGGACGAGGGCGAGTTCTTCGGATTCATCGGACCTAACGGCGCGGGCAAATCTACGACAATACGGACGCTTCTCGGGCTGATTTACCCCACCTCGGGAAAGGCGGCAATTTTCGGCAGGGATATCGTTCGTGAAAGGACGGAAATTCTTGCGGACATCGGATATATGCCCTCCGAAGCGAATTTCTACAGCGGAATGAGGGTGCGCGATGTCATAGCGTTGTCGGCTAAAATGCGCGCAGTTGAATGTTCATCTGAGGCAAATGCTCTGTGCGAAAGGCTCTCGCTCGACACAGGAAAACGTGTGGAGGAGCTCTCACTCGGAAACCGAAAAAAGGTGTCAATTGTGTGCGCGCTACAGCACAAGCCGAAGCTGTACATTTTAGACGAGCCGACAAGCGGACTTGACCCCCTCATGCAGCGTGAATTTTACGACATTCTGCGTGAGAGGCACGACGAGGGAGCCACGATATTTCTCTCGTCACACGTGCTGTCGGAGATACAGAAAAACTGCACCCGCGCTGCCATAATCAAGGAAGGCAGAATTATCGCGCTCGACAGTGTGGAAAATCTCTCCCGAACCAGTGCAAAACGGGTGACGCTCCACGGTGTCAGCTCACTTCCTGCCGGACTGGAGGCCAAAAATGTCGAGGTCGAGAGAGACTGCGTCACGTTTCTCTACGGCGGGGAGATAAAAGAGCTGCTGAGGGCGGCGGAAAATCTCCCGATATACGACATGACGATAAGCGAGCCGGACCTTGACGAAATATTCCTGCACTACTACGAAAAGGAGGATGCGGGCAAATGACAATTTACAGAAAAGAGCTGCGCCAGAGTGCAAAGGCGTGGTGCATATGGTCGTTTTCAATTGCGTTTATGATGCTGATATGCATATTTTTATTCCCCGAGATGAAAGGCGAGATGAGCAGTGTGAGCAATGTTTTCGCTAACATGGGCGACTTCACCGCTGCGTTCGGGATGGACAGGCTGAATTTCGGCGAGCTGATGGGCTTTTACGGAATCGAATGCGGAAACATTATCGGTCTCGGAGGCGGATTTTTTGCAGCTATGATCGGTGCCGGTGCGATTGCAAATGAAGAAAAAGAGCGAACCGCCGAATTTCTCCTGACGCATCCGATAAGCCGCGCGTCCGTTATTACCGAGAAACTGCTGTCGGTGCTCACTCAGGTCATACTTATGAATGCTTTTGTCGTACTGGTGAGCGTCATTTCCGTTTCTGCGATAGGAGAGGAGCTTGCGGTGCGAGAGTTTGCACTTCTTCACACGGCGTATCTTATCATGCAGCTCGAGATAGCCTGCGTCTGCTTCGGAATTTCGGCGTTCATCAGGCGAGGCAGCGTCGGAATCGGTCTCGGGCTGGCTCTCGCGTTTTACTTTATGAACATTGTGGTAAACATCAGCGACAAGGCGGAATTTCTGCGCTATGTGACCCCGTACGCCTACTCGGATTCAGCCGAAATAATATCGGAGGCGGCGCTTGACACGGGACTTATCGCTGTCGGTGCGGTTATAGCATTGGCTGGAATAGCTGCCGCGTACGCAAAATACACCCGAAAAGACATTGCCTCGTAACACGGCTATGTGCATTGAAAAAATCCCATGAATATGCTATAATAAAAGGCGAAGATATTACCACAGATAAATCAGCCGCAGAATGGTCAAAAGCGAACTGATTCGGAGATATATACATGGCGCACATACAATATGTCGGCAGACTGTTCGAAAACACATACAGGGTCAGCTGCCATACACACGACTGCTGGGAAGTTGTTTTATATACACAGGGGCCCGGAGTCGTGGAAATAGCCGGTGAGCATATGGAATTTACGGGCAGGGATATTTTTGTCATCCCGCCCAACGTGCCGCATACGGACTATTCCGAAAACGGATTTCAGAATTATCACTGCCATTTCATTGATGAAGATTTCCGTTACACGAACTTTCTCAAATTCCGCGACACCGAAAACAACAGCTTTCTTCTGACTATGGAACAGCTGTAC
>JBJFHS010000335.1:0-1776 GCA_051893885.1 Eubacteriales bacterium | reverse complement strand
GAGATTGCCGCCTCCAGCATATCGGTGTCGGTAGTGTGGAAAAGTCCGACGGCATACTTTGTTTCTTTTGCATCGGAAAGAACATAATCAAGATTTACAAGCATTTTTTTACTCCATCCCGGCCCATTGTGTCAGGACCGTATAAATTATTTGAAAAATAACATCATTAATTTTTTAGAGTCTGAAGCCGGCAAATTACGTATCGGCTGTTTATTCCTTCTCTACATCTATTCTTACATACACCGGTCACAGCCTGAGACGTTCGCTTTTGTTCAGAAACGCATAAATTTGCTCCTTCGACTTCATTCCGCTCACCGAATCCTCCGCAGCCAGATTGCAGGCAGCCGCACCGGATGCGAACTCCAGAATTTCTTTGTCAGAGCAGCCGTTATATATGCTGTAAAGGCAGCCCGCACAGAACGCATCACCTGCACCGACAGTGCCTTTGATGTAGCCCTTTGGGTGTTTGATGGATGGAACAACTGTGAAATCACCGTTTTTATTATAGATAAATCCGGCCTCAGGACAATGGACTATGACCCTTTGGGAAACACCGGCGTTCAGCATATTTTCCATAGCTATTTTTATATTTTCAAATATCAGTTTATCGTTTTCGCTGCGTGGGGGAAGGCCTGAGACAGCACAGCACTCGATCTCATTCATAATGGCGTTGTCCGTATACTTAAGCGCAGGTATAACCTTCTGAGAAAACAGTGAAATATCGCTTGAGCTGACAACGTCAATTGATGTCAGGATACCGCGGCTCTGAACATCATGCAGAAAACGCGCCATTACAGTGCCGTATTCCGGGTCGGGTGCGTCGAAACTGTCAAGCAGGAGTATGTAGCCGATGTGGAGCATTTTACAGTTAAGAGCACTGAGGTTAATATTCTCCGGCGAGAACAGGCTGTTGGCACCGCGGTGGTGGTAGAAGGTGCGCTCACCGGTGCTTTTGATTGTCATCACGTCGGAAAAACTGGTTGAGGCGTCCTTTGTGGTACCGACCATGCTTATATCGATATTGTTTTTCTGCAGCTGGGCGAGTACATATCTCCCCGCCTCATCATCGCCGACAAGTCCTAAAGCCGACAGACGCAGCGTGGGGTCAATTTTTGCGAGGTCGATAGCTGTATTCGGAACACACCCACCGACGGCAAGAGAAAGCGAAAGAATATTTGAAAGCATTCCCTTTTCAGGATAAGAGTCGATTATTTTGACATTGTCATTGAGAATGTTTCCCGCTATGGCGATTCCGTAATTCTGAGCTCTCATCAGGTTGTCCACCGTGGTTCCAAGCACCTCCGAGAGACGCATAAGCTGTGTTATCTCCGGGTATCCCGCGCCTCGTTCCCATTTGCTTACTGTTTTATTGCTGACAAACAGCATATCGGCCAGTGCGGATTGGGTAAGCCCCTTCTTTTTTCTCAATTCCGCAATGTTGTGGGCGATATTTATGCTGCCTGCAATCGTTTCCCTTTTATCCATGCCTTTGTCCTCCAACCGACTCTGATACCTTCATTATAGCAGATTTTTTTCCAATGTCAACCTGCTTTTCGTTGAAATGAAGAGTGGATTTTGACAAAAAAAGTCTGCGGATCGTAGATATACTGCACCCTGAAAAACAGGCAGATAACCTCACGTTGAAAAAGCACCATCATTGAAAGACAGTGCTTTTTTCGTACTATATCGTATGCTTTTAATAAATTCTGGTTGAATCTACAGTAACCGTCAACCCCACACCATATTGCCAGCGCGTATCATGCATGATAAAATAAC
>JBJFHS010000334.1:0-1785 GCA_051893885.1 Eubacteriales bacterium | reverse complement strand
GGTGGAGTGAGCTCGCAGGGACCGCCGAGACCCTGCTCGAGACAGCCGGATGGAATACCTTGATTTGCTAACTTAACTATATAGTAATACTGACTCGCGTCGTCTTGAAGCGAACAAACAATTCAGTCAGCTGCGAAACTGACAATTTAGTTTTTCTTTACCACGCACGTGAGTCAGTATTTCTTTATTTTAAGTTACCAAATCATGGTATTCGATATGGCTATCTCGAGCAGGGTTGGCGGTCCCTGCGAGCTCACTCCACCCTTTCTAAGGTCGAGGATCGCTATATCAAACCGCGAGGCGGATAAACCAGTCCGAAGTGATACCTATATCATACGCACTTAACGAGAAATGATAAAAACCAATTGAAGTTCTTGCCAAGCTTCTTACAAGAAGCGTCCCGTTCCCCTTCCCTACATCGTCAGACTCACATCACTTTCTAATCGTGTAGAGCTGGTTCATTACGTTCCACAGCGAGGGGAAGAAGCGCATTATGTTCCATATGCCTGTTCCGTTGAGCTTTTGTTCTGCGGCGAGCCTCAGCTTGGCTTCGGAGGAGCGGGCGTTTTCAAACCACACTATGTGCTCGACGGCGTCGGAATAGGTCTCCGGTCTGTCCCAGTAGGTGAAAAACGGGGACTGCGCGGTCTCGTCGTATTGAATTTCGGCGTTGCGGGCGATGGCTCTGTTCACCGCGGCGACATTTGAGAGTGATTCCGCCTTTGACTCTCCTCTGATGTACGGGAGCGCCCAGTCGTAGCCGTAGTTCGGGATTCCCATGAAAATTTTGTCGCGCGGGATTTCAGTGGCTGCGTAGTCGACTACCCTCGCAACCTCGTTCAGCGGAGCAACAGGCATGGGCGGGCCGTAGGAGTAACCCCACTCGTACGTCATCAGAAGCACGTTGTCGGCAGCTTCACCGAGCCCGCGGTAGTCGTGACCCTCGTACAGCAGCCCGGGCTGTGAAGCGGAGTATTTCGGCGCAAGTGAGACAAAAACCGGGTAGTCTCCGCCCAGCGCCATGTTCATCTGACGAACGAAATCGACGTAAGCGGAGGCGTACTGTGACGGGATGTATTCGAAATCAATATAGACACCGCCGTAGTTTTTCTCCTTCACCGCGTTTGCTACATTATTTATTACGGTTCGGCTCAGCTCGGGGTCTGAGAGAATCCGCGCCACAAGCTCCGACGAAAAGGTTCCGCCTTCCGTGAGCGAGGTCAGGACGAGAAGCGGCGTCGCGTCGTATTCGTAAGCCAGTGAAATCAGCTCATCCTCACCCTGAACCGGTATCAGTGTGCCGTCGTCACGTATTCCGTACGAAAAAACCGAGAGATACGTCAGATACGGAAGCGTACGGCGCAGTGTGTTCCGGTCGATGTTTCCGTAAGCGTAGCCCATCGAGGAAATCTCACCGAGCGGCGGCGTCTCGTATGCGATGTTCAGCACCTGCCCCGGGTAAACGTTCGGAATCCCTCCGAGAATCGGGTTGTTGCGGTACAGGTCGAGCAGCGTTGCCCCGTACATCTGCGCGATAGACGAAAGCGTTTCCCCGCCCTTCACCGTGTGCGTAACCGTCGGAAACAACACGACAATATCCTGCCCCACTGCCAGCTTCGACGGATTTTCAAGCATATTGTCCGTGATAATCCTCGACGGCGGAACACCGTATTCGCGCGCGATTGAGTATATGCTGTCACCTGACCTGACTGTATGTATAACCATATTTCCCTCGTATAATAAAAGTAGTAGTTATTAGAGTTCCTCTCCAAGAACTATGGTATA